>JBBRGH010000561.1:0-2220 GCA_038240915.1 Gemmatimonadales bacterium
GCGCCGGTCCGGAGGGGCGCCGTACCAGCGAGCCGGGGCGCGCCTGGCCGCTCCAGCCGAGACCGGGCACGCCCGAGGCGACCGTCCGCCGCAGGTACAGCTTGTTCTTCCGGTCGATGGGGGAAAAGAGCCGGTCCTGCCCGGCGACCGACTCCGCCGGGCCGAGGGCGAGGAATCCGCCCGGCTTGAGCGCGTAGTGGAACACATGAAGCACCCGCCGCTGGAGGTCCGGCTCGAGGTAGATCAGCAGGTTGCGGCAGATGACGAGGTCGAGCTGCCCGAAGGGAGGGTCCCGGGTCAGGTCCTGCCGCGCGAACACGCAGGCCTCCCGCAACCGCTTCCCGACCTGGTAGCCGCCATCGACCGGGACGAAGAACCGTTCCAGGCGTTCGGCCGACACCTGGGAGGCGATCCCGGTCGGGTAGAACCCCCGCCGGGCCGTCGTGATGGCCGGTTGGCTCAGGTCGCTGGCGAAGATCTTGTGCGGGAACTGGCGCTGGAGATCGCTCTCCACCTCCGCGAGGACGATGGCCGTGGAGTAGGCCTCCTCACCGGTGGCGCACCCCGCCACCCACACCCGGAGCGGGGAGGCCTCCGCCCGGCGGGCGAGCAGGGCCGGGAGCACGGTGCTCCGCAGCCCGTCGTACATCCCGGGGTCGCGAAAGAACTCGGTGACCTGGATCAGCACCCCGGCCAGGAGGTTCTCGACCTCGGAGGGCTGCTCCCGGAGGAGTGCGAGGTAGCCGCCGAGGTCCCGCTGGCCCAGCTCCCCGGCCCGCCGGGCGATCCTCCGGGCCATGGTCGGGCGCTTGTAGTGCTGGAAGTCCGCCGCCGTCGCGTCCTGGAGAACCCCCAGAATCGCCTCCAGCGCCTGGGCGTCGTCAGGGGAGAGGGTCGGGGTCGGCCCCCCCTCGTCGGCCGGGGGCCGGTCGTCCTCGGGAGCCTCGGCCGGACCGCCGTCCCCCGCGACCAGCGAGCGCGCAATCTGCTCCGGGGGGAGAGTGAAATCGACCCCGCCGGCCTCCACCGCGCTCCGGGGCATGCCGTCGTACGCGGCGGACGCGAAGTCCTGGGCGTACGTCGTGCCCCCGCGCGCCTTGATCGCCTGGAGGCCTCGGGTTCCATCGCTTCCGGTCCCGGAAAGGATGACGCCGACCGCCTCGCGGCCCCAGGCCTCCGCCAGCGAGGTGAAACACTCGTCGATCACGGTCGGCCCGCCGTCGCGGGCCTCGCGGGGCGCGAGCCGCAGGTGTCCGTCCGCGATCCGGATGGACCGGTCCGGCGGCAGGACGTAGAGGTGATCGCGATGCATCCGGTCCCCGTCGCCGACCTCGGTCACCGGGACCGGGGCCCGGCGCGACAGAATCTCGGCGAGCTGGCTGGGATGGGTTGGGGAGAGATGGGGGATCAGCAGGAAGGCCAGTCCGGTGTCGGACGGCAGCCCGGCCAGCAGCCGCGTGCAGGCCTCGAGGCCGCCGGCGGACATACCGATCCCGACGACCCGACTCGGACCGTCGGCAGATACGCTATCGCCGGGGTTATCCGTCACCGAGGAACGCTCCTTGGTCCGGTGTCGAGCCTGCTCCGTCGTGTTCCTGGAAGGCGGGCGCTGCGGTGATGGCGGCCCGGGCAGGCCTCCGTGACTGCACACTCTAAATGCTAAGGCGGGTCCGGGAGGGTTGCAACACACGCCGGCTGCTTCACCGGGCTGAACGACGCAGGGGCCGGTCACCCGGCCCCTGCGTCGTTTGCGACACTCACCCCATGCTCACGCCGCGGGGCGGAGGTCTCCTCCGGCCTCCGGCCGTTTCTGCCGCTCCGCCACGGGCCACGCGACGTTGCGGGCGCTGCGCCAGGCGCCGAGGGCCTCGGCGTCGTTCCGGAAGCGGAACTCGTTGAGCGCGCCGATCCGGTTCACCAATCCCATGATCTCGGCGGAGACGGCGGCGAGATCGGCCCGGGCGCCGGTGTGCGACGCCTGCCCGGCGTGCCGCTCGTGGAGCGCCGCCTCGAACTGGTCGAGCCGCGCCGTCAGCTCGGCGGGGTAGCCCTCGGCCATGCCGAAGCGGACGAGCACCGCGCTGTGGGCGCCGGCGGTGGCGGCGGCCACGCGGCCGCGGGTGAGGAACGACTGGAGGCTGCTGCTCCGGTCGGGGCGCTTGACGCCGGCGACGAGCTCGGGCTGCTCCCGGGCGGCATGCTTCAGCACGCCGGTGAGCA
>JBBRGH010000562.1:0-2216 GCA_038240915.1 Gemmatimonadales bacterium
GCCCGAGATGATGGCACCGGCGTGCCCCATGCGACGGCCCTTCGGCGCCGTCTGGCCAGCGATGAAGCCGACTACCGGCTTGGTAACGCTCGCACGCACGAATTCGGCGGCGCTCTGCTCGTCGGTGCCGCCGATCTCGCCCAGCATCACGATGCCGTCGGTGTCGGGGTCGTCCTGGAAGGCGCGCAGGCAGTCGATGAAGTTGGTGCCGATGATCGGGTCGCCACCGATGCCGACGCAGGTGCTCTGGCCGATGCCGGCGCGGGTGAGGTGGTTGACCACCTCGTAGGTGAGGGTGCCGCTCCGGGAGACCATGCCGACCCGGCCGGGGCTGCAGATGTTGCCGGGGATGATGCCGACCTTGGCCCGCGCCCCGGGCGAGATCAGCCCCGGGCAGTTGGGGCCGATCAGCCGGACACCGCGGCTCCGGACGAAGGGCATCGCCCGGCTCATGTGCATGACCGGGATGCCCTCGGTGATGCAGACGATGAGCGGGAGCCCGGCATCGGCGGCCTCGATCACCGCCGCAGCGGCGGCCATCGGCGGCACGTAGATGACCGACGCGTTGGCTCCGGTGGCCCGCACTGCTTCCACCACCGTATTGAACACCGGCACCTTGCCCTCGAAGGTCTGGCCGCCCTTCCCCGGCGTCACCCCGCCCACGAGGGCCGTGCCGTATTCCAGCATCTGGCGCGAGTGGAACGACCCCTCGCGCCCGGTGATGCCCTGCACCAGCAGCAGGGTCCTGTCGTCGGCGAAGATGCTCATGCCGCCCCCGCGCCAGCTGGACCACCTGCTCGACCGCCTGGTCCATGTCGCTCAGGGCCCGCATGCCCACGCCCTCGAGGATCCGGATGGCCTCGACCTCGTTGGTGCCGGTGAGCCGGATGACGATCGGCACGTTGACCTTGAACTGGCTGGTGGCGGCCACGATGCCGTTGGCGACGTCGTCGGTCCGGGTGATGCCGCCAAAGATGTTGAACAGGATGGCCTTCACGTGGGGATCGGCGGTGATGATCTTGAGCGCGTTGATGACCTTCTCCGGGCTCGAGCTGCCACCGATGTCGAGGAAGTTGGCCGGCTCGCCGCCGTAGTACTTGACCAGGTCCATGGTCGCCATCGCGAGACCGGCGCCGTTGACCACGCAGCCCACGTTTCCGTCGAGCTTGATGAAGGTCAGGTTGGCCCGGCGGGCGGCCGCTTCGCTCGGCTCCTCGGCCGAGTCGTCGCGCAGCACGCCGAGGTCGGGACGCCAGAAGAGCTCGTTGTCGTCAATCACGACCTTGGCGTCGAGCGCCAGCACCCGCTGGTCCGGCGTGGTGACCAGGGGATTGATCTCCGCCAGGGAGGCCCCGTTGGCGACGAAGGCCGAGTAGAGCTGCTCCATGATCTTCGCCGCCGCCTTCACCTGGGTGAAGTCGCGGTAGAGCACGAAGGCCAGCTCGAGCGCCTGGTGGGGGAACAGGCCGTAGGTGGGATCCACCGGCAGGCGGACGATCTTCTCCGGCGTCTTGGCGGCAACCTCTTCGATGTCCACGCCCCCGGCGCTGCTGACCATGAACACCGGCCGCTGAGTGTCGCGATCCATGATCAGGCCGACGTAGCTCTCGGTGGCGATCTCCGCCGCCGGCACCACCAGCACCTTGTGGACCGTGAGGCCCTTGATCGTCATGCCCAGGATCTGGGCCGCCAGGTCGGCCGCTTCCGAGGGATTCCGCGCCAGCCTGACGCCGCCCGCCTTGCCCCGGCCGCCGGCATGGACCTGCGCCTTGATGACGACGGTGCCGCCGATCCGGCGGGCGACGGCCTCGGCCTCGGTCGGCGTCGAGGCCACGTCGCCCTCGAACATCGGGATGCCGGCCGCCTTGAGCAACGCGCGCGCCTGGTACTCGTGAAGGTTCACGGTTCCCTCGTGATGGTCGTTCCGGTCTCGCCGCGGAGTGCCGCGGGACCGTGACTCAGCCGGGCGATGATGGCGCGCCCGCCGGTGGCCCGGGCGAACCCGGCCGCCGCCTCGACCTTGGGCCGCATCCCGCCCTCGTCCAGCGCGCCCCCGGCGATGAGGGCCTCGGCCTGGCCCACGCTGAGGCGCCGGAGCGGGCGCGCGGCCGGCGTGCCCCAGCCGTCGAAGACGGCGTCCACGTTGGTCAGGATCATCAGCACCTCGGCGCCGAGCTGCTCCGCCAGGATGGCCGCGACCCGATCCTTGTCCACCA
>JBBRGH010000563.1:0-2210 GCA_038240915.1 Gemmatimonadales bacterium
CCCCGCCGGCCAACGCCTCCCGAAAAAACGGATTCAGCCGGTTCTGTACCGAGGTGATCGGGGCGACGCGCTGGGCCGCGCGGATCTGGGCCACGCTCACGTTGGAGAGCCCGATCCAGCGCAGCTTGCCCGCGTCCCGGAGCCGGGAGAGCTCGCCCACGCTGTCCTCGAGCGGGATGCGGGGGTCGGGCGCGTGCAGCTGGTAGAGATCGAGCCGTTCCACGCCCAGGGCGCTGAGGGACCGCTCGCAGGCCACCCGGAGTTGCTCGGGCCGGGCGTCGGTCTCCCAGCGGCCGGCCGGCCGCACCAGGCCGCCCTTGGTGGCCACCGTAACGGCGGAGTGGTCACCGCCCCAAGCCGCCAGCGCTCGGGCGAACAACCGCTCGTTGTGGCCGATGTCGTGCTGGTCCAGGCATTAGACGTCGGCGGTTTCGATCAGGGTGACGCCGGCGTCGAGGGCGGCCTGGAGGACCCGGAGGGCCTGGGCCTCCGGCGGCCGCCCCTCGATGGAGAGATGCATGCCTCCGTACCCGACCGCCGACACCATCGGGGCGCCGGGGCCGAGGCACCGGCGGTGGGTCACGCCAGGCCGAGCTGCCTGGTCAGCCGGCGCCAGTCCTCGGCCGAAACGACGCCTTCCTGCAGCAACGGAGTCAGCGTCGCGAGGATCTCGGCTCGGGAGCCGTCGATGCGCCGATCACGAAGTTCGCTGACCATCCGCGCGAACCGGTGCTCGTACTCGTCCGGCTTCACCCCGCCGGCCGCCCGCTCGCTGCTGAGCTTGCGAAGCTCCTCCGCGACCCGTGCCGGCGTCACCGGCTTGAGATTGCCGCCCTGCTGGTCAGCCATGTCGTACCTCGCATCACCGTGAAAGTAGGATCCCGCCGCTGCTGCATTATGTCCCCCGTCGGCGCGCCGCGTCCAGGGTCGTCGTCGGATCGGCCCCCGTCCAGGACACGTCCGCGGTGGGCCCGTAGGTCGGCGGCACCCGGTCCTCGAGCAATCGGAGCGCCACCCCCACCTGGGCCCGGTGGTGGGCCGTGTGGAGCACCCGCCGCCAGAAGACCCAGATCCGCTCCCGGCGGACGTCGAAGAAAGGCACCTCGGCCTGCCAGAAGCCCTGGTCCCCGACCGCCAGCGGGACCAGCCTGGGCCGGGCCAGGTCGACCAGTCGGCCGACGTAGGCGGTCACGGGCGGACGGTCACCGGGAGGCAGGACGGCCTCCACGGGCGGCTCGACCAGGCCGATGAACTCAGCGAAGAAGCGCCGCTCGGACAGCAGCTGGTGGATCAGGATCTGCCGCACCGAGCTGCTGCGGGCGTGGACCCGGAACTCGAGCTGGGCGTCGGTCAGCTCGCTCCACACAGCGGCCGTCTTGCTGGTCTCGGAGGCGTAGGTGTCCACCAGGTGCTGCAGCAGCGGCACCCGGGCCCGCGGCAGCTCGCCGGCCGCCAGGAAAACGTGCTCGTATTCCATCGCCATGCGGCTCCTCCCGGAGACGGATTTGAACTGACCCCAATCTGCACGGGTGGGGACGTTCGCACGAGACGGGCGGACCGCCACGGATCCCACCGTGCATGAAAGGGACATGCCCCATGGCATGTCCCCTTCTCGTGTGCGGCCAATGCGATCGGATGACCGCGGAGAATCGCCGTCCGGCTAGGCCTCGACGGTGGCGGGCGGCGTCACCGCCTCTTCGTCCCGCTCCCCGGTGCGGATCCGGTGGACCTGGTTCACCCCCAGGACGAACACCTTGCCGTCGCCGACGTCCCCGGTACGGGCCGACCCAAGGATCGCCTTGACGGTCACGTCCACGAACGGCTCGGACACGCCGATCTCGAGCCGCACCTTCTCCTGCAACTCCATCTTCACGGTCGTTCCGCGATAGGTCTCCACCCGGTCGGTTTCGCCGCCGTGCCCCAGGACGCGGGACACGGTGAGGCCGCGCACGTCCGCCCGGTAGAGCGCCTCGAGCACCTCGTTGAGGCGGTCAGGACGGATGATGGCCACGATGAGCTTCATGTCGGTCGTCCTTTCCGGCGTCAGCGCGCGGCGGGCTGCGGGGTCAGTGCGCGTGCCGGCGCACCCACGGGAGCGGCATCGGGCAGCACCAGGATCGAGCCCTCGCCGTTGGAGTAGGCCTCTTCGCCGTGCTGGGTCACGTCCATGCCCAGGCCCTCGGCCCGGGGCACCGCACGGAGGGCGGTCA
>JBBRGH010000564.1:0-2204 GCA_038240915.1 Gemmatimonadales bacterium
GCCCGGTCGAGCGACTCCACCAGCGCATACATCGCCTCGCGCCAGGTCCAGAAGCTGCCGGCGCCGGCCGGGAACCCCTCGCCCAGGCCACGCAGGCCCCGCTGAAAGGCATGGGAGTGTGCATCCACGAAGCCGGGCAGCAGGGCGATGCCGGGAAGGTGGGTGACCGCCTCATCGCCCGGCGCGGTGGCTGGTGCCGCCGCCCCGCTTCCCGAGCCCTCGACCGACGCGATCCGGCCGTCGTCCGATAGCGCGACCCGCACCCCGGGATCGAACTCGGCGCCGGTCCAGGTCAGCTCGGCCGCGAGAACCCGTCTCACGCCGGGCCGCAGCTCCGGCGAATCAGCCCGTCGAGCAGCTTGCCGGCCCGGCGGAACTCGTCCACCGGCAGAAACTCGTTGGGCTGGTGCGCCACCTCGATGCTGCCGGGGCCGAACAGCACGCTCTCGAACCCGGCCCGCTGGAACCAGCCGGCGTCGCTCGCGAACATGACGCTGTGCCAGCCCTCCTGGCCGACCGCCTCGCAGACTCGGCGATGGATCGGCGCGTCCGCCCCGAGCAGCATGGGAGGACTCTCACTCAGCGGCTCGAGCACGAAGGGCTCGGTCACCGCCGCGGCGATCGCTCCGCGGACGCGCTCCGCGACCGACTCGATCGTCATGCCCGGGAGCACCCGGATGCCGAGGTGCATGTCGCACCGGTCGGGAATCACGTTGGCGGCGCTCCCGCCGGCTACGGTCCCTACGTTCAAGGCGACGAAGGGCACCTCCGAAAAGACCTCGCCGTGCGCCGGTCGCTCGGCCTCGAGCTCCTGCCGGAGCGCCGCCAGGGCCACGATCGCCCGGCCGGCCGGCTCGATCGCGCTCCGGCCCAGGTGGGGATAGCCGGAGTGCGCCGCCCGGCCGGTGAACCGAAGGTTGAAGCGCACCATTCCCTTGTGGGCCCGCACCACCCGAAGCGAGGTCGGCTCGCCCACGATGACGTCGCGGGGCAGCCGGGCGAGCGCGGGCAAGGTCTCGGTGAGCCGCCGGGCGCCCAGCGTTCCCACTTCTTCGTCGTAGGTGAAGAGCAGCACCAACGGGTGACGCAGCTCGCCGACAGGGAGGCCCGCCACCCGGTTGGCAGCCAGGGCCAGGAATCCCTTCATGTCGGCCGTGCCGCGGCCGGCGTAGCGGCCCTCGACTTCGGTGAGCGTGAACGGATCGGACCGCCAGTCGCTCTCGCCCGCCGGCACCACGTCCATGTGGCCGGAGAGCACCAGGCCCTTGCGGTCCTCGGACACCGGTCCGGCGGTCACGATCAGGTTGGCCTTGCGGCCGTCGGCCGAGGGATGCCGGACGACGCGGACGCCCGGTCGGTCGAGGTAGTCGGCGAGGAAGTCGGCGAGCGGAAGGTTGCTCTCGCTGCTGGTGGTGTCGAACCCGACCAGGCGGGCGAGGAGAGCGCGATCGTCGAGCCGGGAGACGGGTGCGGTCAGCTGGGTGTCTCCGTGGCGAGCCGGGCCAGCCGGGCGCGGACCTCGCGCACACCCGGCTGGAGCTCCGGGTCGGCGTTCTTCCATAACTCGACGAAGCGGCGGTAGCGGTCGGACGCCTTGGCGCGCTCGCCCTTGGCCTCGTACAGCTCGCCCGAGCGCTTGAGGGCGGGTGCGAGCTGGTAGGCGTCCAGCATGATCCGGCTCATGCCCGGCGCCGCCAATCCCCGGTCGTAGAGCGCGAGGGCGGAGTCGGGCTGGCCCGCGGCATCGGCCAGCCGTGCCAGGTCGAACAGGCCGCAGGCGGTGCACTCGCCAGCGTGATCGGACCAGGCGCGATAGGCCGTGGCCGCCTCCGTCGGATGCTTTTCCGCTTCGGCCAGCGCTCCGGCCGCGAACCACTCCCGGGCGTCGCTGCGACGGACCGAGGCCGGCACCGCGGCTTCCTCCTCCCGGGCGAGACGTCGGGCCACGTCCGGCCGTCCCATCCTGGCGTAGGCCGTGATCAGCAGCCAATAGGGCCGGTCGGGCGCCGGCACGCTGTCGAGCGGGTGCCGGGCAAGCGCATGGGTCAGCACGGCGAGCGCGGAGTCGGGACGGGCACGGAAATCGAGCTGCAGCAGCGCGAGTTGGACCGCGCCGGCCAGGGAGCCGCCGGGATCGTTGCGCCCTTCGCTCGCGGCCATCACCTCGCCGAAGTAGCGATCGGCGTCGGTGATTTTGCCGGTGA
>JBBRGH010000565.1:0-2198 GCA_038240915.1 Gemmatimonadales bacterium
CGCTGCCTCGAGATTATTCTCGTCACCGGCGGCGGCGAGCTGATCGATGCGCCGGTGGATCTCTCCCCAGTCTCCGGAAATCCCCCGCGCATCTTCCTCCGGCCCGCTCGCGTGGCTCAGGTGCTCGGCGTCGAGCTGCCCTGGGCGGCGCTCGAGCAGCATCTCGTCGCCATCGGCGCCACGGTCGTGAGCAAGCCCGACGACGGCCGGATCGCGGTGGACGTGCCCGGCTGGCGGCCCGATCTCCAGCGCGAGATCGACCTGGTCGAGGAGATCGCCCGGCTCCATGGCTACGATGCCTTTCCGTCCGACCTCCGGCCGTTCCGGGTCGGCACCTTGCCCGATGCGCCCGAGGAGGCGGCCACGACGCTGGTGCGCCGCGGCCTGGTGGCTCAGGGGTTCTACGAGGTCGTGAGCTTGCCCATGGGCCCGGCCCACGAACCCGACAGCGTCCGCCTGCTCAACCCGCTCGCGGCCGACGATGCCTGGCTTCGCCGCCGGCTGCTGCCGGGACTGGTCCGCCTGGTCGAGGCCAACTGGGCCAACCGGGTGGCCGACGTCCGCCTGTTCGAGATCGGTACCGCCTTCGCCGCCGGCGCGCCCGGTGAGCGTCCGCGGGAGGAGCACCGGGTGGCGGCCGTGCTCACCGGCCGGCACGAGCCGGCCCACTGGAGCGGCACGGGCGAGGGCCGGTTCGACATCTGGGATTGCAAGGGCCGGCTCGAGGCCGCGGTCGCTCTGGCAATTCCCGGGGCCGACGTGCAGGTTGAAGGGCAGGCCTGGGTGGTTCGAGACCGCGCGGGCCGGGCGGTCGGCGAGGGCGGCCCGCTCGCCGCCGATGCGCCGCCCTGGGCCGCGCCGCTCTTCGGCTTCGAGTTGCTCGTCGATGCGGCGCCCCGCCGTCCGGCCCCCTTCGCGCCGTTGCCCACGACTCCGTCGTCCGAGCGGGTGCTCGCGCTCCTCCTGCCCGAGGGCGTCCGGGCGAGCCAGGTGGAGACGCTACTGCTCCGCACCGGCGCGCCGCTGCTCGAGCGGGTGGCAATCGAAAGCGACTACCGCGGCCCCGAGCTGCCGCCGGGCACCCGGAGTGTGGCCTTCCGCCTCAGCTTCCGGGCGCCGGACCGGACGCTTCGCGACGCCGAGGTGGACCAGGTCGAGACGCAGCTGCTGGCCGCGCTGGCCGGCGAGCTGGGCATCCAGCGACGGGACGGCGGATCCCGCACCGGAGACTGACTGTGGCACAGACCTACGACCGTCCCGACCTGCCGGCTCTGGCCGACCTGGAACGGATTCTCGCCAGCCTGACCGAGGAGCTGGCCGCCTGGCGCCGGCGGAGCCTCAAGGCCGAGGCCGAGTTGAAGGAGGCGCAGTTGAGCGGCGGCGTCGTGGCCGGCACCGAGCTCAAGGATGCGCGCCAGCGGGTGATCGAGTTGGAGACCGAGAACCAGTCGCTCCGGCTCCGGATCGACGGGGCCAAGGAGCGGCTCCGGGTGCTGGCCGCCCGGCTGGCTTTCCTGGAGCAGCACGGCGGAGGAACGGCGGCATGAGCCAGTCCAAGACGGCGGTCAAGGTGACGATCGGGGGCGAGGAGTTCACCGTCCGCTCCGAGCTGCCCCCCGAGTACACCCGCGAGGTCGCGACCTATCTCGACGCCGCGCTCAAGCGGGTCCGCGACTCGATGCCGATGGTCGAGACCCACAAGGCCGCCATCCTGGCCGCGCTGGCCATCACCGACGAGCTGTTCCAGGCCCGCCGCGGCGACCGCCAGATCGCCGACCGGCTGACCCGGATGGCCGACGAGTACACCCGCCTGCTGCCGCCGTCCAAGCGCGGCACCCGGGCGGCCGCCTCCTAACGGAGTACCCGATGCCCCAGACCCTCCTGCTGCCCGCCCTGGTGGGCGTGGTGGCCGGGCTGATCGGTGCCCTCACGGCGATTGCCGTGAACACTCACCGCCAGCGGACCGCCGGCGGCGGCATTCTCGGCGCGGCCCGCGCCGATGCCGACCGCTTGCGGGCCGACGCGGTGCGGGAGGGTGAGGCCGGCAAGCACGAGGTGCTGGTGGCGGCCAAGATGGAGGCCCTCAAGCAGCGCGAGGACCTCGACCGCGAGGTCCAGCGGCGGCGGGAGGAGTGGGAGCGCCTCGAGCGCCGGGCCGAGGAGCGGAGCCGGGGCCAGGAACGGAAGGTGGAGGAGCT
>JBBRGH010000566.1:0-2190 GCA_038240915.1 Gemmatimonadales bacterium
AACCCAACTAATCACCCGACACAGCGCCGCCCACCCGCGCTCGTCGATGGCGAGGGCGAGCGTCTCCTCGTCGTCGGTGACGAGATGCGCGCCCAGAATGGGCCGCACCTCGACGGCCTCGCACGCCCGCTGGAATTCCACCGCGCCGTACACGCCGTTGACGTCGGTGCAGGCCAGCTCGCGGAACCCCCGCTCGGCCGCGGCCGTCACGAGGACTGCCGGGCTCGAGACCCCGGTGCCAAAGGAAAAGTGGGTGCTGACGTGGAGATGGGGCACGCCGCTCGCTGTTTCGGGTTTTGTTCGGACTCCACGGCCCAATCTACGCCCGGGTCAGGGGCCGTCAAGCTGCCGGCCAGCCTTTGCGGAATGCTGGACCGCGGCCCTCCCTGCCGGATGGCGGACGGCGGGAGTCGCCCGCGTCAGAATCGGTGGCCAGCCTGCAAGTTCAAAGATACCAGCGCCTTAGCCGGACGTTTCACGGCGGGACCGGCGCGCCGAGCCCGCGCCACGATCCTTGCGATACAGCGCCACCCATGATCGAATACCTCTGCGCCCACTACGAGGCCTTTCGGCTAGGCTTCCATCAGAGCGAGCTGCGTCGCCGGGAAGAAGCGGCGATCGCCCGCCTGGGGGAGAAGACGCTGGCGGACGGCGGCGCTCGGAGCGGGCGCCTGGGCGCGCTGGCGACCGAAGCCACCGCAGTGCGAGGCCGGCTCGATGCCGCGCGGACCGCGGGTGGACGGCAGCGCGAGACGCTCGAGCTGAAGCTGCGGCAGTTGCATCTGACGGCCGGCCGTCTGGCGCTGGCGCTGCCAGCGACCGGCGCCGAGGAGGAAGTGCAGGCGATCCGCGCCGAGGAGGCCACGGCGGCGCGGGAGCGGGAGTGGCTCTGTACGGAGCGGCAGCGTCTCGCGCAGGACGCCTGGACGGGGATCCGGGAATGGGTGGTGCCGAGAGCGCCCGCGCTCGTGGCGTTGGCGATCGGCTGGCTGCTCGCCCGCGGATACGCCGAATCGCACACGGCCACGCTCCTGTCGGAACTGGGCCTCAGCCCGACCAAGCGCGGACACCATCTCTACAGTTTGACGGTCGACTCGATGCTGGTGCGCTACGGCCTGCCACTGCTGGTGGCGGCGCTGTGCGCAGCCGTTGCGCAGCGGGTGGCCGCGCGGGTGCGCCATGCTGCCGATGCGGTGCAGGCCCGGACCAGCCGGCTGGCGCGGGTGCCTGCCGCCGAGCAGGTGCCGGTTCGCGAGGCGCCGCGCGCGGCGCGCGACGAGCGGCAGCCCCGGGGGGCGGGGAAGTCGCGGTAGTCGCCAGTCGCTCCGGGCGAAATCGGGCCGCCTAGACTTCCCGATCCGACCAGCCGTAGCTTTCGCCGATGGCCACGTCCGCCAGTCCCCGCCTCACCGACCGGCAGTTCGCCCGCATCTCGCGCGCACTCGCCGAGCCCCGACGCCTCCAGATCCTCAAGCAGATCGGCTCGTGTGACGACCCGATGCCGTGCAGCACGCTCCAGCGCACGCACCGCGTGAGCGCCGCGACCCTGTCGCATCACATGAAAGAGCTGGAGACCGCCGGCCTGATCGACATCCAGCGCGAGGGCAAGTTCGCGAGCCTGGTGCTGCGGCGCGACGTGCTCCACGCCTACCTGGACCGGCTCGCCCGGATCTGAGCGCAGCCGGGGCAGCGGCCGGCATCCGCGCTTGACTTCCCCGTTCGATTAGTTAGATACTTGTCTAATCATCAAACTGACACCGGATCCGCCGCCTCGGGAGGCCGCGGCGTCCCGGGCTGTTCGTCCGACGCTCGGGCCACCGGGCGGGCCCACGCCGGCTCGAGCGCGGCGACCCTGGCGTAGACCGGACAGCCCGGCGCGTGCGCCCCGGGCAGGTACCCGGTGCTCATCAGAAATTCGTCGACGATCTCACCGCCGGTGAATCGGAAGGTCCGCTTGAAGAGCTTGACCCACTCGTCCTTCGATCGCGGATGGTGGGCGTCCAGCCAGGCCGCGAACGAGCCGTGGGAGCGGCGCAGCTCAAGGACCGTGGCCGCGTTGGCGATCGCGGCGTCGACCTTGAGCCGGTTGCGCACGATCCCGGCGTCGGCGAGCAGGCGCTCCCGATCGGCGGGCCCGAAGGCGGCCACCCGCTCCGCGTCCCAGCCGGCGAACGCCCGGCGGTACCCCTC
>JBBRGH010000567.1:0-2177 GCA_038240915.1 Gemmatimonadales bacterium
AGGACCTGGGCTGCTCCAGCAACGCGGCGCGCTTATGCACGCTGTTCGGGGCGGACGATCGCCGGCTCAAGCGGAACCACAAGCTGACCGACTGGTCGGCCCCGCTGCCCAGCCTGGCCTACGCCCTCCGCCATGCGCTCCCCGAGGCCTCGCCACTGGCGCGGGTGATGCGCGCGACGACGATCGGCGTGACCGAGCGCGGGGCCGGCCGGGAGATGACCCAGACCCGGTGCGACCGCGGAGCCGAGATCGCCTCGCTGCTCGGCTTCACCACGGCGACCCAGGAGGCGATCCGGTCGCTCGACGAGCATTGGGACGGCCGGGGGATGCCGCTCGGCCTTCGGGGCGACGCGATTCCACTGGCGGGCCGGATCGTCGGCCTGGCGCAGACGGTGGAAGTCTTCGCCAGCACCTACGGCGTAAACGCGGCGATGGCGATCGCGATCGAGCGGCGGGGCAGCTGGTTCGATCCGCTGCTGGTGGATGTGCTCCGGTCGTTCCGGCGGGACCGGGCCTTCTGGGCTTCCGTGTTCGGGGCTGACCCCAGGACCGAGCTCTCGGCGTACGAGCCCGAGGAGCAGGTCCTGATGGCTGACGACGCCCGGCTCGATCTGATCGCGGCGGCATTTGCCCGGGTGATCGACGCCAAGTCCCCCTACACCTACCAGCACTCCGAGCGGGTGGCCGAGCTGGCCGAGAATCCCCAGTTCACCCAGCGGATCCTGCAGCGGGTCACGGCCTTCGAGAGCATCGTGGAGATCGCAAGCTCGCACCACGAGCGGCTCGACGGCCGGGGCTATCACCGCGGCATTGATGCGGAGCACCTCTGCCCGCTGAGCCGGGCGCTGGTGGTGGCCGACATCGCGGAGGCGCTGCTGGCCGACCGGCCCTACCGCAGCGGGCTCCCGTGGGAAGAGGTCCTGCGCATCCTGAAGCAGGAGGCGGGAACCGCGGTATGCGCGGTGAGCGTGGCAGCCCTGGAGGCGAGCCGGGTCTGACGCGCCGGCCGCTCAGGACGACAGCGTTGTCGCGAGCGCCTCGACCAGGGCATCCAGAGACGCGTCGGTTCCGACCGTTCCCTGCGCCATCCGGGCGTTGCCCCCGCCGCGACCGCCGGCCGCGTCGAGCGCCGGCTTGAGCATGCGGGCCGCGTCGAGCCCGGTATCCGCCGCCACCGCCAGCAGCAGCGCCGGCGGTGCTCCCACCGCTCCGATGAACACACCACCGGGCAGGGCCGCGTAGGCCAGCGCCAGCGGGCGGAGCCGCTCCACCGGCCCGGCCGCCTCCCGCACCACGGCCGCCCGCCGCCCCCGCGGGTCCGGCGTGATCGAGGCGTGCAGCTCCCTCGCGCGATAGTCCGCCAGCGCCTGCTCCAACTCGCGCCGAGCGGTGACTCCGGCCTTGAGCTCCGCCCGCTGCGCCGCGAGCAGCGCCGGGAGGTCCTCGGGCGCGGCCGAGTAGGGTGCCGCGATGGTGGCGAGCAGGCCGGCCTCGGCCCGGGCGCACCGCAGGGCCCGCGCGCCGCAGAGGAACTCCACCCGTACCTGCTGCTTCACCCGCTCGACCTTTCGAATCAGGATGGGTCCGATCTCGCCGGTGGCGCGGACGTGCGTGCCGCCGCAGGCGCTCCGGTCGAGACCCTCGATCGTGAGGATCCGAAGGGTTCCCTCGCGGTCGGAGGCCTGGCGCAGCCCCGCGGCGCCAGCGGCCGCCTCGAACGTCACCGTCACCGGCCGGTTCTCGACGATGGCGGCATTGGCGCGCGTTTCCGCCTCCACCACCTGGGCCGCCGGGAAGGTCGGCGCATCGAGGTCGAGCGTGGCGCTCTCGCGTCCGAAGTGTACGCTGATGGTGCGATAGCCGAACCGCTCGGCGATGACCGCCGAGAGCAGGTGCTGACCGGTGTGCTGCTGCATGTGGTCGAAGCGGCGGGCCCAGTCCACCGCGCCGTCCAGCCGGTCTCCGGCCACCGGCGCGTCGAGCAGATGGGCGATGCGCTCGCCCTCGTCGATCACGTCCAGCACGGCGGCGCCGCCCAGCCGGCCGGTGTCGAACGGCTGACCGCCGGAGGTGGGGTAGAACGCGGTGCGATCGAGGTAGATCCGGCGCCCGTCGTCGGCGCGACCGGTGACGGTGGCGGTGAAGGTCGTGCCGTAGGCGTCGGTGTAGTAGAGGCG
>JBBRGH010000568.1:0-2172 GCA_038240915.1 Gemmatimonadales bacterium
GACGGGATCCGGGTCGCCATCGCCCGCGACCGCTCCGCCCGGCAGGAGGATGCCGCGCTGCGGGAGGTCCGGGACTGCTACGGGACGCTGACGCCGCGGGAACGGGAAGTGATGGCGCTGGTGATCGCCGGCCGGCTCAACAAGCAGGCGGCGGCCGAACTGGGCATCAGCGAAATCACCATCAAGGTCCACCGGGGGCGGGTGATGGCGAAGATGCGGGCGGGGTCGCTCGCCGACCTGGTCCACCGGGCGAGCCTGCTGCAGGCGCGCGGCGCGGGGTAGTCGAACCTGCGGCCCGCGCCGCGGCTATACCAACGTATAATGGCCGCCGCCGCGAGCGACCGACATCATCCTTCCTGTGGCTCCCCCTGCCGAGGCATGCGGCTACGTGACTCCCGGCTCCGCCCTCCTGCCCGACCCCCACCGCTTGGCGATCGACACGATTCCGGGCCTCGTGTGGACGTCGCAACCCGACGGCTTCGTGGATTTCCTGAACCAGCGCTGGCTCGAGTACACCGGGCTCACCCTGGAGCAGGCCTTGGGCTGGGGCTGGCAGACGGCCGTCTGTCCGGAGGACCTGCCGCGGGTGGTGAGCTACTGGCGCTCGATTCTGGCCTCGGGCCGCCCAGGAGAGATCGAGGCCAAGCTCCGGCGCCACGACGGGGTGGACCGCTGGTTCCTGTTCCGGGGCGTGCCCTCCTACGACGACCAGGGTCAGGTGGTCAAATGGTTCGGCGAGACCACGGACATCGAGGACCGCAAACGCGCGGAAATGGAGGTCACGCGGCAGACGGCGCACCTGGATGAGCTGTTCGAGCTGGCGCCGCATGCCGTCGTGCTGGTGGACGCGAACACCTCGATCATCCGGGTCAACCGCGAATTCACCCGGATGTTCAACTACACCCCCGAGGAGGCCGTCGGCCGCCCGCTGCTCGACCTGGTGGCGCCGGAGGAGCGGCTGGAGGAGTACCGGTCGAACGCCCGGACGCTGTCGAGCGGGCGAAAGGTCGAGTCCGAGACAGTCCGGAAGCGGAAGGACGGGGTCCGCCTGGCGGTCTCCATGACGGCCTCGCCCGTGCTCACCGCCGGGCCGATCGAGGGCTACATCATCTACCGCGACATCACCGAGCGGAAGCGGGCCGAGGCCCTGCTCGCCGGCGAAACCCGGCTGCTGGAGATGATCGCCCGGGGCGAGCCGCTCCGGTCCACGCTCGAGGCGCTCTGCCGGCTGGTGGAGCAGGAATCGCCCGGCGCCATCTGTTCGATCCTGTTCATGGACGAGGAGGCCCGGCGGCTGGGCGACTGCATCGCCCCCGGCCTCCCGCCGGCGCTGACCGCCGCGCTCCACGGGCTGCCGATCGGCGCGGACGAGGGGCCCTGCGGCGTGGCCGCCTTCCGGCGGGAGCCGGTCATCATCGAGGACTTCCGGACCGCTGCCCTGCCCGAACACTACCGCCAGCTGGCCGACCAGCACGGTCTCCGGTCGTGCTGGTCGGTGCCGATCCTCTCCCGGGACCGGCGGGTGCTGGGCACCTTCGCGGTCTACACGGCCGAGGCCCGCACGCCCAGCCGGGAGGAGCACGATATCGTGGAGCAGTTCCGCGACCTGGCGAGCATCGCAATCGAGCGGACCCAGGCGGAGAACGCGCTCCGCCGGAGCCAGGCGTACCTGGAGAAGGCGCAGCGGCTGAGCGTGACGGGCAGCTTCTCCTGGCGACCCGATACGGAGGCGCTCCTCTGGTCGGACGAGACCTACCGGATCTACGGCTTCGACCCCGCCATTCCGATCACGCTGGAGCTGGCCCGCTCCCGGGTGCATCCGGCCGATGCGGGACTCCTTCAGCAGACCGCCGATGCCGCCATCCGCGGGGAGAGGGACTTCACCTTCGAGCATCGGCTGCTGCTGCCGGACGGCACCATCAAGCACCTCCAGGTGCTGGCGCACCGGGCCAACGAGGAAGGCGAGCCGCTCGAGTTCGTGGGCGCGGTGATGGACGTGACCCAGCGCAAGCATGCCGAGGACGCGATCGACCGGATGCGGCTGGACCTGGCCCACGTTTCGCGCGTCAGCACCCTGGGCCAGATGGCGGCGTCCATCGCCCACGAGATCAACCAGCCCCTGGCTGCGATCACCATCAACGGCAACGCGGCGCTCCGCTGGCTGGCGGGCGA
>JBBRGH010000569.1:0-2172 GCA_038240915.1 Gemmatimonadales bacterium
AGCAACGTGCTCGCCGGCCGGAGCTACGGGCTGGCGCTCTCGGGGACGATGGCCCACTCGTTCGTCACGGCCTTCCCCCGCGAGGTGGACGCGTTCCTGGCCTACGCCCGGGCCTTTCCCGGGAGCGCGGTCCTGCTGCTCGACACCTACGACACGCGAGCGGCGGCGCGGCTGGCGGTGGATGTCGCCCGGGTGCTCGCGGCCGGGGGTCAGCGGCTGGCGGGGGTCCGGCTCGACAGCGGGGACCTGGCCGGCCTGAGCCGCGAGGTCCGGGCGATTCTCGACGCCGGCGGCTGCCCGGACGTCCGGATCCTGGTGAGCGGCGGGCTGGACGAACACGATGTCGAGGCGCTGCTGGCCGCGGGCGCGCCGATCGACGGGTTCGGCATCGGCACCCGGCTCGACGTGTCGGCCGACGCGCCCTCGCTGGAGATGGTCTACAAGCTGGTGGCGCTCGACGGGCGCGATATCCTCAAGCTGAGTCCGGGCAAGGAAACCTGGGTGGGGGCGAAGCAGGTGGTCCGCCGGCTCGATGGGGACGGACGGCTGGCCGGCGACATGCTGGCGCTCGAGGAGGAGCCGCTGCCGGCCGGCCAGGTGGCGCTGCTCGAGACCGTGATGCGACAGGGCGAGCCGGTGGCTCCCGCGCCGCCGCTGGAAACTTCGCGGCGGCACTGCGCCGCCCAGCTCGCCGCGCTCCCGCCGGGGCTGCGCCGGCTGACGGCACCCGATGGCTATCCGGTGGCAGTGAGCGAGGCGCTCCAGGCCCGGCAGGCGAGAGAGCGGGCCCGGATCGAGCGGACCTCGTCCTGCGGGGCCGGATCGTCGCTCTCCTCGGGCTGACACCCACGCAGGTCTCCCCCGACCGCAACCGAAAGGAGCTCCGATGTACGCCCTCGCCCTGCTGCGCTACCGCCGCCCGCTCGAGGAGGTGCTCACCGTGAGCGACGCGCACCGCGCCTACCTCACCGGACTGAAGGAGCGGGGCCTGCTGCTGGTGTCGGGTCCGTTCAACCCGCGGACCGGCGGCGCGCTGCTGCTCCGGGTGCCGGACGAGGGCGGGCTCGAGGCGCTCGACCGGATCCGGGACGAGGACCCATACATCAAGGCGCGGATGGTTCAGTACGAGCTGCTGCCCTGGGTGCCGAACATCGGGGCTGATCGGCTCGAGGGGCTGTAACGCCGGAACACTCCCCGCTAGAACGACGCCGTGATCCCCCCCAGCACCCGGCGCCCGATCACGCTTCCGCCGTAGAGCTGGAACCGCTTCTGGTCGAACACGTTGGTGGCCGTGGCGTGGACCCGGAAGTAGTTGTTGACCCGGTATCCCGCGCTCAGGTTGACGAACTCGTTCGACGGGACGTAGCCCTGGAACACGCCGGCCGCCCACTGATAGCCGTCCACCAGCCGGAGGGTCACGTTGGCGTCGAGCCCCTGCTGGCCGGCGTAGCTGAGCGAGACGCTGGCCTTCTTGCTCGGCGTGTTCGGCACCAGCTGGTCGCCCACCGCCTGCGACTTCACCGTGAAGTCGAAGCCGGTGAAGGTTACGTCGCCCCGGAACTCGGGGGTGAGCTGGTACCCGACGCCGAGCTCGACGCCGCGCTCGGTCACCTTGCCGGCGTTGCTGTACGAGAGCACGACCGCGCGGCTCCCGTCCGGCAGGGTGGCGAGCGCGTTGGCGCCCTGCAGCGTGGTGCCGGCCTGCACCGCGGCCACGCCGCCCAGTAACTGCGGAATCGCGGCCCGGAGCGGATGGTTGGCCGGCAGCCCGAGGCCGGCCAGCCGGGCGTCGAGCGCGGCGAGCTCCGCCGGCACGTTCACCTCGTCGGTCAGCGCGTACGACGGGTAGGCCCCGTTGACGCCGGGCAGCAGATCGGTGACGAAGTCCTTGAGCTGGTTGATGTAGAAGTCGGCGGTGACGTAGGCCTGGTTCGAGAGGCTGCCTTTGTAGCCCAGCTCCCAGCCGGTCACCTTCTCGACCTTGAGGCCGGCGTTGCCCAGCGCCAGCGCCGGCGTCGCCGCCGAGAAGTTCCAGGGCAGGTTGTCGGTGATCGTCAGGCCGGCCAGCGCCGGCGCCGGCACGTTGGCCCGGACCTGGGCGTAGTAGTTCTCGATGCCCGCTTCCACCGTGCGGGGGCCGGTGGTCGGCGCGGCCACCGGGACCTGGAGGAA
>JBBRGH010000570.1:0-2168 GCA_038240915.1 Gemmatimonadales bacterium
GCATGAAGGACCGATCGATCCGGTCCTTGAGCCGCCAGGCCCACCGGCTCCAGGACAGGAGCCCCCGATAGTGCAGCAGCGCGCGGCCGTCGCAGGTGTTGAGGATCGAGAGGAAATCGCGCTGCGGCCGAAAGCGCCGCAGCCGGTGCCCGCGGGCGGCCGCGCGCAGGTTGTGCCACAGGATCGGCGCCTCGCGCACCGCGTAGACCCCCGACTTGGCGAGCACGGGGTGCCCCACCATCGTGCCGCAGTCGCCGACCGCGAACACGCGCGGATCGGCGGTGCTCCGGAACCGGTCGTCGGTCCAGAGAAATCCGCGGGGCTCCACCGGCAGGCCCGAGGCCGCGAGCAGCGGTGCGCCCCGCGGCCCGGTGAGCCATACCGCCAGGTCGCAGGGCAGCGAGCCGCCGTCGTCGAGATCGACCAGCCCGGGCCGCCGGGCGGCGCCGTGCACGCCCAGGCGCACCCGGACGCCGAGCGCGTCCAGCGCGGCCCGCGCCCGGCGCTGGAAGCGGGGGCTGTAGCCGGCGGGGACGCCGCCGCCGCCCTCCACCAGGGTGATCTCCCGGGCCCGGCCGGCCCGGTCCAGCACGGCGGCGGTGGCACACGCCACCTCGACCCCGCCCGCGCCGGCCCCGAGGATCACCACCCGGGCCAGCCCGCCGCCGGCCGCGGCCAGCCCGTCGAGCCGTCGCTTGAGGTCGGGGGCGCGATGGAGCGGTTTGATCCGCTCGGCGTAGGCCGCGTCGTCCTGGTCGCCGCCGACGAGGAGCGAGCCGATGTTGAACGAGACGAGATCGTAGCCGAGCGCGCGGCCGTCGGCGAGCCCGACTTCGCGGGCCGCCGGGTCGAGTCGGGCGGCGGCGCCGATGACGCAAGTGGCGCCCGCCCGCCGCGCGATGGCGGACACGTCGACCGAGATCTCGTCCACGGTGTACTGGCCGGCCAGATAGCCGGGGGTCATTCCCGAGTAGAAGTGTCGCTCCTCGAGCGAGACGATGGTGGTCTCGAGCAAGGGTGCCGGCTCGAGCGCGAGCCGCCGCAGGAACTCGAGGTGCACGTGCCCGGCGCCGACCAGCAGCAGCCGGGTCCTAGGAGGCACCGGCGCCCTCGGCCCAGCCAACGTGGCCGATCGCCCCGGCGCGCCTCAACGCGGGCCCGATGAAGCAACCGCCGGTGAGGCGGACGGCGGTGAGTGCCATGATGGATCACCCTGGACGACGAAAAGGGGACATACCCTGAGGCATGCCCCCTTCGCGTTGCTCAGGGTGACGGGCGGCTAGCCCGGGCCGCGACGAGCTAGTCGGCCTTGCTCTCCTCGTACACCGGCTTGACGGGCGGAATGATCGGCTCGTCCGGATAGCCCACCACCGCCAGCACGATCCGGTGATGGATCGGATCGACCTCGAGCACCTTGAGGTCGAGCGGCTGGCCTTCCTTCACCGCGTCGCCCGGATTCTCGATGTTGGCCACGCCCAGCTGCGACATGGGGACGAAGCCCTCGATGTCGTTGCCGAGATCCACCACCACGCCCTTGTCCATCAGCCGCACGGCGCGGCCCCGGAGCTCGAGCCCGATCGGATAGGTCTCGCCGATCCGGAGCCAGGGATCTTCCTCGGCCTGCTTGAGCCCGAGCGAGATCCGCTTGTTCTCGGCGTCGATGTTGAGGATCACCACGTCCACTCCGTCGCCCTTCTTGACCACTTCGGAGGGGTGCTGCACCCGCTTGGTCCACGACATGTCCGAGATGTGAATCAGGCCGTCGATGCCCGGTTCGATCTCGACGAAGGCGCCGAAGCTGGTCAGGTTCCGGACCTTGCCCTGGATCCGGGTGCCCACCGGATACTTGAGCGGCAGCACCATCCACGGATCCTGCTCGGTCTGCTTCATGCCGAGCGAGATCTTCTCCTCCGCCTCGTCCACCTTGAGCACCACGGCCTCGATGGTTTCGCCGATGCTCCCGATCTGGGTCGGGTGGCGCACGTTCCGGGTCCAGCTCATCTCGGAGATGTGCACCAGTCCCTCGATGCCCGGCTCCAGCTCCACGAAGGCGCCGTAGTTGGTGATCGAGACGACCTTGCCCTGCACCCGGGTGCCGACCGGGTACTTCTCGGCGACATCCTTCCACGGATAGTTCTGCAGCTGCTTCATGCCGAGGGAAATGCGCT
>JBBRGH010000571.1:0-2167 GCA_038240915.1 Gemmatimonadales bacterium
AACTAACCCCAAAGCTCCCGACCCGAAGTGAGATCCAACGAAGTGTCCGTGCGTCCAAAGCAATCGTTGGGGTAACTTGATCGCTCTCTTTTCCGCTCGCTATACTTTGCGAATCCCACCGGGTCCCCTGGACCGGCGGGTGTGGGCCATCGGCGCTCACTCGATGATCGAGGAGTCGGCTCCGTGAGCCGACCATTAGGAGGCCGCTTGAAGATCTCGTGCCAGTCTTGCCAGGCAAAGTACACCATCGCGGACGAGAAGGTCCTCGGGAAGATCGTCAAGATCCGGTGCAAGAAATGCGGAGCCACGATCGTCATCAACGGCAACGAGCAGGAAGCTGCGACGGCGGCCTTCGATGCTTCGGCCGGGCAACAGCCGGGGAACGCCGTCTACGACTACACCGCGCAAGGCGGTGGTGAGTCATGGACCGTGAACGTCTCCGACGGTGACCAGCGCACCATGACGACGGCGGAGATTGCCGCTGCGTACTCGGGCAGCGTGGTCAACGACGAGACGTACTGCTGGAAGGACGGCATGGGCGACTGGCTGCCGCTGCGGGACATTCCCGAGCTGCATGCCGCCGTGCACGCGGGCCCGCAGCCGAGCATGCACGCTGACGGCTCGTACTCGCAGCCGCCGCCCGCGCAACCGCAAGACGACCAGCAGACGCAAGCCGGCTTCAGCTCGCTCTTCGGGAGCGGCGGCGGTGGTGGCGCGGACGCAGGCGCGTCGCTCTTCGGTGGCGGCGCTTCCGCCGCAGCTTCGGCCCCCGCAGCCGCCGCCTCGGCACCCGCCGCGCGACGGGCGGGCGGACGCGCCGCAGGTGGCGCCGACCTCTTCGGCTCGGCCGCGACGGCCGGCTCCGAGCAAGACGTCATGGGCAGCGCCGCGGCCGCGCAAGGCGGCGCCGGTGGTTCGATGACGGGTCAACGAAATGAGAACAGCGTTCTCTTTTCGTTGTCGGCGCTCACGGCGAACGCCCCCAAGGAAGAAGCGCCCATGGCGCAAGGCGACGGCTCGGGCCTCATCGACATCCGCGCCCTCTCGGCCGGCATGGCCTCGCAGAACAATGGCCCGAACAAGGCGGACGACATCATGAACCTCGGCGGCGGCGGCGCGTTCAGCGCGGCCCTCGCGGCACCGGTGCTCGCGCCCGCTCCCGCGGACATGAGCGATCTCAACGTCGGCGGCGGCGGTGAGAAGAAGAAGGGCAACGCCGGTCTGATCATCGGCATGATCGTCGGGCTCGCCATCTTCGGTCTGCTCGTCGGCGGGGGCATCATCTACGCGCTCAAGGCGCCGCCCGCCGTAGCCACGACCACGGTCATGACCTCGACCGCACCGACCGACACCACGACCGCTCCGACGGCCACGGCCACCGACACGGCGCCGACCGGCAGCGTTGCGGCCACCGGCACCGGCTCGGCCGCCAAGCCGCCCGGCGTCGGAACCACCACGGGCACGGTCAAGACGCCCACCGGCGGCACGTCCACTGCGGTCACCACCGCCGTGGTGCCGACCGCCACCTCCACCGGCGTGGGCAAGTGCGGCTGCGCGCCGAGCGACCTGGAGTGTGCGATGAAGTGCGGCAGCGGCGGCACAGCGCCGACGGCGACCGCCACGCAGGCCGCCGGCGGGGGCGCTGCCTTCGATCGTGGCGCTGCGGCGTCCACGCTCGGCGCCATCTCGTCCAGCCTGGGCTCGTGCAAGAAGCCCGACGGCCCCACGGGCCCGGGCAAGGTGAAGGTCACCTTCCAGCCCAGCGGAACGGTCTCGGCCGTCGAGTTCGTGGAAGGCTCGTACACCGGCACCTCCGTCGGCGGATGCATCCTCGCCAAGTTCCGCGGCGCTCACATTCCGCCCTTCGGCGGCAGCGCGGTTCCGGCGAACAAGAGCTTCGTCCTCAACTGACCTCGTGAGCGGCCTGGGCATCGGGCTCGCGTTGTTCGCCGCGTTTTTGCTCGGCGGTCGCGTGGGCTTCGCCCTGGCCCGGCGCTTCGGTCCGCCCGAAAAGTGACCCCTCGGGAAGGGTGCCGTACGCTTGCCGCGTGCGTCGCGCCCTGCCCCTCGTCGTCTTCGTTGCGCTCCTCGGCGCCGACGTGGCCCGCGCCGATGCGCCCGTCGCCGAGCCAACGTGGTCGTGGGCTTCGCAGACGAGCTCACCGCA
>JBBRGH010000572.1:0-2165 GCA_038240915.1 Gemmatimonadales bacterium
CGGTTCGGGGATCGTCATGCTGGTGTGACGGATCGAGGACGCAGGAATGTGACGGTGAACTTCAGCCAGGAGGGGTGGATGCAGCAAGGTATCGGACTGATCGTCTATCCTGTCAACGACCTCGCGCGGAGCAAGGCGGTCTACGGGGCGCTCACGGGGGTGGAGCCGTACGTGGACGAGGCCTACTATGTGGGGTTCAAGGTCGGCGGGCAGGAGATCGGGCTGGATCCCAACGGCCAGGCGCGGGGGATGACGGCGCCGGTGGGCTTCTGGGAGGTCGGCGATGTCCGGCAGAGCCTGGCGGCGCTGCTCGCGGCCGGCGCGACGGTGCAGGAGGAGGTGCGGGACGTGGGCGGAGGGAAGCTGGTGGCCTCGGTGCGGGATGTCAGCGGCAACGTGATCGGGTTGATGCAGTCGTGCTGAGCGGGGACACTGGCGGCCCCGAGACGTTTCAGCTCCACCCCATCGGCTGGATCCGGTCCGCGCTGCGGTCGCCCGAGGAGGCGCCGCGGCAGGGATCGGAGGGGGCGCCGGACGCGTGGCTGGAGCTGGAGCCGGCCGTCGCGCCGGCGCTGTCCGGTCTCGCTCCAAGCGACCGGCTCGTCGTCATCACCTGGCTGCACCGGGCCGAGCGGGACGTGCTGGAGGTGCATCCACGGGGCGACCCGGCCAACCCGCTCGCCGGCGTGTTCGCCACCCGCTCGCCGCACCGGCCCAACCCGCTGGGCCTGCACCGGGTCACCGTCCGCGAAATCGCCGGCACCCGGCTCCGGGTCGGGCCGATCGAGGCGATCGACGGTACCCCGGTGGTGGACCTCAACCGGTGCTGGAGGACCGCACCGACGGCTAGCCGCCTACATTCCCTCCATCCGCCAGCTACCACCGAAACGAGATCCCATGCCCGCTCTCCTGCTCCTCCTGGCCGTCGCGTCCGTCCAACTCCCCGCGCCGCCCACCCCGGCTCCCGCCGCCGCCCTGGCCCGCTGGACCCGCGAGGCGCGCGCCGTGACCATCACCCGGGACGACTGGGGCATCCCGCACGTCCGCGGGGCGACCGACGCGGACGCCGTCTTCGGGATGATCTACGCCCAGGCGGAGGACGACTTCAACCGGGTCGAGACCAACTATCTCACCGCCCTGGGGCGGGTGGCGGAAGCGGAGGGCGAAGCGGCCCTCTGGCAGGATCTCCGGATGAAGCTGTTCATGGATCCGGACACCCTTCGGGCCAGATACGCCGCCAGCCCGGCCTGGCTCCGGCGGCTGATGGACGCGTGGGCCGACGGGCTCAACTACTACCTGCACACCCACCCCGCCGTGACCCCGCGGGTCATCACCCGGTTCGAGCCGTGGATGGCGCTCAGCTTCACCGAGGGCAGCATCGGCGGCGACATCGAGAGCATCGACCTCGACGCCCTCCGGGCCTTCTACGGCGACAGCACCGGCCGCCTCGCGCCACCGGAGGACAGGACGGCCGATTCCACCAAAGAGCCGGGCGGCTCCAACGGTTTCGCCATCGCGCCGGCGAACACCGTCCACGGACGGGCCCTGCTGCTGATCAACCCGCACACGTCGTTCTTCTTCCGGGCCGAGCTGCAGATGCGGAGCGACGAGGGCCTCGACGCCTACGGCGCCGCCACCTGGGGCCAGTTCTTCATCTACCAGGGCTTCAACGACCGGGCCGGCTGGATGCACACCTCGACCGGCGCGGACGTGATCGACGAGTACGCCGAGGCCGTCGTGCGCCAGGGCGGCCGCTTGTCCTACCGCTACGGCCGCGAGCTCCGGCCGCTGGTCAGCAACCGAATCACCGTGCCCTATCGGACGGCGGGCGGTGCCGCCCGCAGGACCTTTACGGTCTACCGGACGCACCACGGCCCCATCGTGCGCGCGGCCGACGGCCACTGGATCAGCGTCCGGCTGATGGTGAAGCCGATCGAGGCGCTGAGCCAGTCGTTCCTCCGCACCAAGGCCCGGAGCCTCGCGGCCTACCGCAAGGTGATGGCGCTCCAGGCCAACTCGTCGAACAACACGGTCTACGCCGACGCCGACGGGCACATCGCCTACTTCCACCCGCAGTTCCTGCCCCGGCGGGACCCGCGGTTCGACTGGAACCGCCCGGTGGACGGGAGCGACCCCCGGACCGAGTGGCACGGCCTGCACGGCGT
>JBBRGH010000573.1:0-2161 GCA_038240915.1 Gemmatimonadales bacterium
ATCGCCCCGCGCCGTCGGTCATGGCGCTCAGCATGGACGGCGCCACGGTCCGCCTCGACGACTACCGCGGCCGGCCGCTGATCCTCAACTTCTGGGCGAGCTGGTGCTTAGAGTGCATCGCGGAGCACCGCGTGCTGATGGCGGCTCAGGAGGAGTACGGGGAGCGGCTCCCCATCCTCGGGGTGCTGTACCAGGATACCGTCGCCGACGCGCGCGGCTTCCTGGCCCGCTACGGCGATGGCGGCTGGCCGAACCTCCTCGATCCCGACGGCCGCATGGCGATCGACTACGGGGTCACCGGCGTGCCGGAGAGCTTCTTCATCGACGCTGGCGGCGTGGTCCGCTTCAAGCAGTACGGGGCAGTCACGCCCGCCGTCCTGGATGAACAGCTGCCGCCCCCGCTGGCCGACGCTGGCCGCGCCCCAAGTCCGGCGGAACAGCCGTGACGGACGACCGATCTTCTCGTGCGCGACGGCCTAACGTGCATCGCCGGTGGGCGGTCCTGTTCGTGATGGTCAACACGATGTTGCTGCTCGCCGCGCTGGGCGGGCTGCTGTGGGTGCTCAGTCAGCCGCTCGGGCCGTCGCAGGATTACGGCCTGACACTGAATGGCGACGCGCTGCTCAAGGAAGAGGCCGCGCGACGCGGTCTCGCGGAAGGCCAGCCCGCGCCGGGTTTCGCGGCAACAGCTGACGGCGATTCCATCGAACTGACCTCGCTCAACGGCGATCCAGTCAAGCTGAGCAGCTTCGGTGGCCGCCCGGTGTGGATCGTCTTCTGGGCGACCTATTGCCACGCCTGCCAGAAGGAGGAGCCCGACCTGCGCCGGGCGTTCGAGGCCCATCGCGCAGATGGTCTCGTGCTCCTGGCGATCGACGTCGGCGAGGACGCCGCCGACGTGCGCCGCTATGCCAAGGCGCACAACCTGCCGTGGACCCTTCTGCTCGATGCATCCGGCGCCGCGGTCGACGCCTTCGGCGCCATCGGGACGCCCAGCCACTACTTCATCGCCGCCGACGGCACGATCCAGTCGCGCGCCTTTGGCCGGCTCCGGTCCGCGGAGATGGACGAACACCTTGCGTCGCTCCTCGGTGCGCAGCCGAGAAGCGTGCTCCGCTGGAGATAGGTGACAAGGCGCTGCGACCGACAACCCGGCAGGCCCTGAGCCACCTACCCAGTCACGGTCTGCTAGCGATCGTGAGGGGGAGCGCTCGTATCGGATCCCCGAGGGTGGCGATCCGCGGCGACCGCCACCCCATCTCCATCCCCGGCTTCCGCGGTGGTCACCTCGTCGTCCGGCGCTTGACCTGCCGGCGGACTGGCATGACCGCCTTGGCGCAAGACCGCAAGCAGAGCTGCCAGCAGCACCACCGCTCCGGGAAGTAACGGGCGGACGTCCAGCGCGCCGTGGCCGGATCCGATCGCCAGCCCCGCGCCCATGAGCGCAAGGCCCACCGCAAGCACGATCGGTGCAGCTGTGTGGACCGGGCGAGGTGCATACCTCGTCGGAGTTGCAGGCTCGGCGCGGGGTGGCGGCGTCCGATCGCGAGCGGCCCGCCTGTCTCGCGTGTTTGCCAGGCGCAGGAGGAGCATGCCAGCCGCGGCGCCAGCCAGCGCGGCCGCGATGACGGTGTAGTCACCCATGGGTTGCAGGGTGCCTGGGGCGCCTTGCGCGTGGCGCAGTCACTCCCTAGTACCAGTGGGCGCGCCACTGCACCAACTGGTCGATCTCGCGCGATTGAGCGCTGATGATCGCCTCCGCCATGCGCCAGATCTCCTCTCGAGAGGAGCCTGTCAGCGCGCTCTGAGCGGCGTCGATGGCGGACTGATAGTGCAGCAGCATGGCATCGATGAACCCGCGGTCGAACGGCTCCGCCGAGCGCAGCCGGTCGACATCGGCGCGCAAGTCCATCCGATCCCCGCTCATCGGCTGGCCGACCATGCGCACCCCTGGCAGCATCGGCATCGCTTCCATCGGGGGCGTCTCAGAACTACCGAACCACGACGCGCGCCACGTCCGCAGCTGGCCGATCTCCGCGGATTGCGCGTCGATGACCTTTTCGGCCAGCGCGCGAAGCTCGTCATGCGTGGCGCGCGACCGCGCGATCTCGGCCATGGCGATGGCCGCCTCGTGGTGCGGGACCATCATGTCGATGAAACG
>JBBRGH010000574.1:0-2150 GCA_038240915.1 Gemmatimonadales bacterium
TGCTGACCCAGGAGCTGTGCCGCGTCTGCGCGGTTTTCTACCCAACGGTTCTCGAAGCGGCACGCAGCGCCGGCGGGGGAGACGGGCCTCTGGTCGTGTCGCTCGAGCCGCATTCCATGGCCGATGTCCTTGCCACCATCGAGCTGATCGCCGGGCTCGCGGGTGTCGAGGCCCGCGGCAGCGAGCTGATTGCGACGCTGTCCGGCAGTCTCGCGGCCATCGAGCAGCCGGCCGTGGTCCCCAGCGTGGCGGTGATCGAGTGGCTGGAACCGCTCTTCGCGCCCGGCCACTGGGTCCCCGAGCAGGTCGAGCTGGCCGGCGGCAAGCCGGTCATCGGCCAACGGCATGAGCCGTCGCGCGAAATAGCCTGGCAAAACCTGGCGGATACCGATCCCCAGGTCGTCGTCCTGGGGCTGTGTGGCTTCGACCTTGTGCGCAGCCTCGAGGAGTGGGAGTCATTTCCGCCGCCGGAGCCACTCACTCGCACGAGCGCATGGCGCGCCGGGCGGGTCTGGGCGATCGACGGGTCGGCCTACGTCTCCCGCCCGGGACCGCGTCTGGTCGACGGGGTCGAGATTCTATCGGCGATCGTCGCCGGCCGGCCGGACCCCCGCGCCGTCTCGTTGCGCGCATGAGCCTGACTGCACTATGGGTGAGTCCAACGCAGTAGGACCGGCGGAATCGGGCCTGGAGCGCAGCGCTTCAGCCTCGAAGGATTGCCAGCCGCCGCAGGGCGAGAACCAGGCCGACGAGGAGGACCAGCCAGCCGATGAGGATGACGGCTGAGGGCTGAGCCATGGCCACGTCGGGAAGGGCGGCCGTCACCGTGAGCGCGTCTGCATCGCCACATTCACTCCCCGGAATCTGGCCCAAGACGGTCAGGTCGCCGACATCGGCGGCCTCCGCAGTGAAGGTGACGCTGAACGAGCTGCCGCCGGGCGTCGTGGCATTTGGCTGAGCATTCTCGGCCGGTGTCCCATTGGCGCCCTTGACCAGGAAGATCGATGCGCCGCCGAAGTTGCCGGCGACCGTGAATTGGCCACCCACCGCGACGGAGCCGGGCTCGACGGTGACGATGCAGCCACTGGGGTGGGCACCCTCCGAGGCTGGGTGCGCGAGAGCGGCTCCGGCGGCCAAGATGCTTGTCGCGATGCCGATCGCGAGGGCGGTGCCAAGCCTCCGGGCTGGACGTGAGTGGATCATCACTCCTCCTCCTTGCTGGGCGGGCACGCGCCGACAGTGTGCGCCCTTCCGGGCCGATGCGGTAGGGCTTGGCGTCGACCTTCCCATGACTGCTTCCTAGTTACGTGGGCCGCGACGCCCTCGGGCCTCCAGTTATTACCGCAGGTCGTACGTTTGGGGGCCGCACGCCGGGAATCGCCCGAATCATGACCCCGAGTAATGGTTCAGGCCGATCGGGGGGCCATCCCAGGCCGATCGGAGGCCATCCCAGGCCGAATGCCGCGTTCTCATAACCCCCAGTAATATCCCGCGTCAGCGCCGCCTCCGCCCCGCCCCCGCTAGGGAGGCGGCAGCCCCAGCTCACGACACGCCCACGGCAGAGCGTGGCGCAGCTGCTCCAGCTGCAAGGGGCGAATGGCCGGGGCACCCGGGATCGGCGGCTGGCCCGCGCGGGCGGCGAAGAAGCCGGAGACGAAGGCCGCCTCGGAGCCGGCGCGTGGGAGGATGGCCTCGGGCATCGGTCCGCCCTCGCGGCCCAGGCTCGGCAGCCAGAACGCGATGTCGAGTCGGGCGTTGCCCGCCACCGCCAGGTTCCAGTCGACCAGCAAGGCCGAGCCATCGGCGCGGAAGCAGATGTTGTCGCTGCGGACGTGGAGGTGCAGGAGCTCGTCGCCATCCAGCTGACAGGCGTCCGATGCCGCCATGAGCACGGGCAGGGCCTCCTCCAACCGCCGCGCGTCGACGACGCCGCTGGAGAGCAACGGACGCGGATCGTCGCGAACTGAGCGCCAGCCCCGCTCGAGCAGTCCCGAGCTGGCGGCCGCGGCCAGCCAGGGTGGGGGAGGCGTCGCGGCGACCTCGCGGAGCACGCGAAGGACCGATGCCACCCGTGCATCGGTCCAGGGCGGAGGCCAGAAGGCAGCGCTGAGGTCCTCGAGGACCAGGATCGGCCGATGACCGTCGGCCCA
>JBBRGH010000575.1:0-2147 GCA_038240915.1 Gemmatimonadales bacterium
CTCAATCCCCGGATTGCCGAGGCCGCCATCGGCGAGTGGTACGGGCCGGACTACCTGCCCCATCGCGGCGCGGCGGCATGGGGACGCTACGCCGCCTTCGCCGCCGAGGGCCAGCGGCGGACCGACCGCGCCCGGGTGCAGGTGGCGCTGGGCGCGGCGCGACCTGGGCGCGAGAGCCGGGTGCTCGACGTCGGCTGCGGTCACCCCACCTTTCTCGAGGCACTGCATCGCCGGACGGGGGCCCGGGGCGTCGGCGTGGACTTCAGCGACGCCGGCTGGCGGGACGAACCCGCGCGCTGGCGCGCCGCAGGACTCGAGCTCCACCATGGGCGGATGGAGGAGCTGGCGCTGGCCGGCGGGTTCGACCTGATCACCCTGTGGCACGCATTGGAGCACGACTACCGGCCACGGGAGGCGGTGACCCGGCTCCGCGAGCTGGCACGGCCGGGTGCGACGCTGCTGGTGGAGGTGCCCGACCACGACGGCCTCACGCGGCGACTCCACGGTGCGGCCTGGGCAGGCTACCACACCCCGCGTCATACCGCGTGCTACACGGCCGCCACCCTCCGCGCGATGCTCGAGCGCGCCGGCTGGCGGGTGCGACGGCAACAGCGCTGGGGGACGCTGGATCCGTACGTCCTGTGGTGGCTGGGGCGGCAGGAGCGGGCGGGTCGTTCGCTCGAGGGGAACCTGGGGCCGAGATTTCCCGCGTTCATGGCGGGCAAGGTGGCGACGCTGCCCCTGGCGCTGGCCCAGCGGTGGTTGCCGCTCGGCGTGCAACTGGCCGTGGCCACGGCGGAATGATACTGGCGGGCGCCATGGCTACATGGACCATGTCGAACTGTCAACAAAACTTCGAACATTCTGCACATCATCATGGCAAACATGCCTTAGGATGGCCATTTTTCAGCAATAATGTGACAAATATACTGCCCATTCTGCACAAAGCCGGTTACGTTTCACGGGAGAGGTAGTTTCTCGGTCATCCCGTTGCAGAGCGGCCCATGTCCCCTTCGCCCCGCAAGATCGTTTTCCATGTTCCCTCCCTCATGCCCGACGATGGGGCGCGCCGGCGGCCGGAGACAGCCGCGCCCCGGCCGGCGCCCGGCTCGGCCCCGCCCGCGCCGGTCTCGCCGCCGAGGCCGAAGCGGAGCGCCGATCTGCCGCTCGACGGGGGCGACGTCCGGAAGCTGGCCACCCTGCTGGAGGTCAGCCAGGCGCTCGCGGGCACCCTCAACCTGCAGACCGGTCTGTACGGCGCGCTGGAGGTGCTGGAACGCCGCTGCGGGGCCCGGCGCGGGGCGGTGACGCTCATCGAGGAGGCCAGCGGCCTGCTGGTGGTCGAGGCGGCGATGGGCTACCCGCGCGGCGCCGGCCGGGTGCGCTACCGGGTTGGCGAGGGCATCACCGGCGGCGTCGCCCAGCGGGGCACGCCGGCCGTCGTGCCCCACCTGAGCGAGGAACCCGAGTTCCTCCACCGGGCCGTGGCCCGGGACGAGCGGCACGACGAAGAGGACATGAGCTTCCTCTGCGTGCCGATCCTGATGGACGGCTCGAGCGCCGGCACCCTGGCCGTCGAGATGCCGTTCATGCCGGAGGCGGACAGCGAGCGGATGGTGAAGGTGCTCCGGATCGCCGCCGCGCTGATCTCGCAGTCGGTCCGGATCCACGGGCTGGTCGAAGGCGAGCGGCAGCGGCTGGTGGAGGAGAACACCCAGCTGCGCCAGGAGCTGCGCGAGCGCTACGAGTTCGCCAACATCGTCGGCACCAGCGGGACCATGCGCCGGGTGTACGAGCAGGTGGCCCAGGTGGTGGGCACCAACGCCACGGTCATGATCCGGGGCGAGAGCGGCACCGGCAAGGAGCTCATCGCCCACGCGCTGCACCATCACTCGCCACGGGCCGGGAAGCCGTTCGTCCGGGTGAACTGCGCCGCGCTGCCCGAGACTCTGGTCGAGACCGAGCTGTTCGGGCACGAGCGGGGCGCGTTCACCGGGGCCCAGGCCCGGCGCAAGGGCAAGTTCGAGCAGGCGGACGGCGGCACCCTTTTCCTGGACGAGATCGGCGAGCTGAGTCCGTCCACTCAGGCCAAGCTGCTCCGGGTGCTGCAGGAGCGGGAGTTCGAGCGGGTGGGCGGCAACGAGACC
>JBBRGH010000576.1:0-2147 GCA_038240915.1 Gemmatimonadales bacterium
TCGCCGCCCTCGCGGTGGCGGCGATCGCCACGGCTGCGGCGCTTTGGGGCTGGCTCCGGCCAAGGCCCGCGCCGGCGGTGCAGCGCTACAGCGTGCTGCTCCGGCCGAACGACGCGCTCCGCCCGTCCGGCAACGCCGGCAACCTGGCCATCTCGCCCGACGGCAACCGCATCGCCTACATCGGCTTGGCCGACGGCGGCACCCGGCTCTGGCTTCGGGAGCACGACAAGCTCCGGCCGCTCCCGATCGCCGGCACCGAGGACGGCCTGAGCCCGTTCTTCTCACCCGACGGCAACCAGGTTGCCTTCACCATCGGCGGCCGGTCGCTCCGGATCGTCCCGCTCAACGGCGGTCCGCCGGTGACGCTCTCCGACAGCGTCAACACCGCCGGCGGCGACTGGGGCACCGACGGGTACATCTACATCGAGCTGAACGACGGCCTCGGCCGCATCAAGGCGACCGGCGGGCCGATCGAACGGCTCTTCACCATGTCCGAGGCGAAGCACGAGATCGGGGCCGAGTATCCCAACGTCATGCCCGACGGCAAGGGCATCGTCTTCCGCCGCCGGCTCACCGGGCAGGGGCCGAACGAGTTCGAGATCATGGAGATGGCGGTGCCGGAGGGCACTCCGCGCACCGTCGTCCGCGGCGTCTACGCCCGCTACGCCATGTCGGGCCACCTGCTGGTCGTCACCGGCGACGGCAAGCTGCTGGCGATGCCGTTCGACCCCAAGAAGCGCGCGGTGACGGGCCCGAGCGTGGCGGTGATGGACGGCCTGCTCCGCTCCGGGCCGTTCGAGGTGAACCTGGCGGTGAGCGCCAATGGGACCCTGGCCTACTCGTCGGGCGGCAGCGCGGCCGCGACGACCGCATGGTGGGTGGGCCGCGACGGCGTCGCGGCCCCGGTGGACACGACCTGGCGGCCGGACGGCAACATCGGCACGGTGGCGCTCTCGCCGGACGGCCGGTTGCTCGCGGTGACCCTGGTGCGGGGCGTGTCGGCGGACATCTGGGTCAAGCAGCTCCCGTCGGGACCGTTCTCGCGGGTCACCTTCGGCGATACGGTCCACAACCGGGCGGAGTGGACGGGCGACGGGCGGTCCCTGGTGTACATCAACGACCTTGGCTCGGGCGCCGGGCAGCCGATGATCACCCGAGCGGACGGGACCGGCGCGCCGCAGGGCATCCTCCAGTCGAAGTTCCAGTTCGCCCATGTGGTGCCGACGCCCGACGGCAAATGGCTGCTGCTCCGCCGCTCGTTCGCCGAGGCCGGGAACGGCGACCTCTATGCAGTCAAGACCGGGGACACCGCGCTCGTCCCGCTGCTCACGACCGGGGCGCAGGAGATGAGCCCGCGGGTCTCGCCCGACGGCCGGTGGCTGGCCTACGTCTCCGACGAGTCGGGACGGCCCGAGGTCTACGTCCGGCCGTTCCCCGACGTGGCGTCGGCCAAATGGCAGGTGTCGGTCAGCGGCGGGACCATGCCGATCTGGGCGCGGAACGGGCGCGAGCTCTTCTATCTCAACGGCAAGGGCGAGATGACGACCCTGGCGGTCGAGCCGGGGCCGCGCTTCTCGGTCGGGCAGCCGAAGGTGCTCTTCCCGGCCAACCCCTTCGTGCTCGGCGGCAATGCCGGCGTGTACGACGTGTCGCCCGACGGCCGGCGATTCGTGATGGTGCGGCCGGCGACGGGCGTGGGAGAGTCGGAGCTGGTGGTGGTGCAGAACTGGTTCGAGGAGCTGCGGGCCCGGGTGGGGAAGTGAGGCGAGCAGGGCGAGCCTAGGGCCGCACGCCCCGGGCCGCCGCCAGACTGTCGAGCATTCCGCGGAGCCGCTCCGCGCCGAGCCACCGCCCCCGGACCATCACCCCCGCCCGCCGTTCCACCGCCCCGATGTCCCGGAGCGGGTCGGCCTCGAGCAGCACGAGGTCCGCCCGATTCCCGACCGCGAGCGCCCCCGGCTGGCGGGTCCCCGGCACCGTCCGCTCGAGGAATCGCGCGGGCTCGACCGTCGCCGCGCGGAGCGCCTGGTAGGGCGTGAGCCCCGCCGCCACCAGCAGCTCGAGCTCGGCCAGGAGTGACGCGCCGGGGACGTTGCCCCAGAGACCGGCATCGGTCCCGGCCAGCAGCTGGACGTGGTCCGTCTGCA
>JBBRGH010000577.1:0-2144 GCA_038240915.1 Gemmatimonadales bacterium
CTTGGGCAAACGAGACTCCCGGGTGGGGCCGCGGACCACGCCCGGAACGGCCGCGCGCCGGCCGGGGATCCACGGATCTCCACCAAGGTAGTCGGATGGCCCGTCACCCGCCCGACTCGGTCAACCGGCCGGTCGCACCGCAGGCTCCATGAACAGCTCGTCGGCTTAGCACCAGCTCCAGTCCTCCCCCGGCTCGAAGCTCCGCATGATCGCGTGGCGCGAGGCGTGGTAGTGCTTGGTGGCATGCTTGCCTACCGAGTTGTCGCAGCAGCCGACGTGGCCGCATTCCTGGCACAGCCGGAGGTGAACCCAGCGCATGCCTGCGGCCAGGCATTCCTCGCAGCCCTTCGGAGTCTTCGGGCCGACGTTGCGGACAGCGGGAATGTGCGCGCACTGCTGTGCCATGAGGTGATCTCCTGAGGTGGTGACATCTCCCAAGCTGGCGAGGATCCCGCCGGCCTGGCTAGGCCGGCCGTGCTATGTGAACGGGCCTGACCGACATGGAATCCCCACCCAGGTTCGGCGCGGCACCCCACTCTTGACGACGTTTCGCTATGGTACTAAGATATATCGTAAGCTATATCAGTTCGACCTATCGCAGCGATGGAGGCGCGTATGTGCAGTCAGCGCAGTGGATTCGACTTCGGCGCCGGATTCCCCTTCTGGGGCCGTGAGTGGGGCCAGTGGGGTCCCAAGCGTGGCCGAGGCCGGCGGCAGATGTTCGAGGCCGGCGAGATCAAGTTCGTCATCCTCCGGCTCCTCAAGGAGAAGCCCCGCCACGGTTACGAGGTCATCAAGGCGCTCGAGGAGCGGATGGGCGGTTGCTACACGCCCTCCCCGGGAACGATCTATCCCACCCTCCAGATGCTGGAGGACCAGGGCTACCTCCGCGGCGTCGAGGCCGGCGGCAAGAAGATTTACGAGGTCACGCCCGAGGGCCTCAAGTATCTCGAGGAGCACCGCGATCTCCTCGACGAGATCGTGGACCGGGTGCGCGAGACGGTGCGCGATTTTACCGGCGGCGCGGTCGGCGAGCTGCAGGGCGAGTTCGCCCGGCTGGCGCGGACCACCTTCCGCCACGCCTGGCGGCGGGGCCCGGACGATCCGACCGTCAGGCAGGTCGCGGAGATCCTGAAGCGAGCCGCCGACGAGATCGAGCAGGCGTGGCAGGCGGCGGCGTCATCGTCTACAACGAGGTGACCTATGCGGTTCGGTATCATGTGGTGGTGGCTGATCCCGCTCCTGGTTTTTCTCGTGGCGGGCCGCCGCCGCCGCTGGGGGCCTCGGCGCGGCGGGGGCCGGAGCGCGGGCGGCGAGGTGGCGGAGCTGCGGCGCGTAGTGGACGGACAGCGGGGCTACATCGAGGAGCTCGAAGGCCGGCTGGCGCGGGTGGAGGACGGACTCGAGTTCGCGGAGCGGCTGCTTGCCGGGCGGGGAACCTCGAGCGGGACCGCATGAGGCGGTCCCAGCCGTGAATCACGCGGAGGCAGCGCTCAGGGGGCCTCCGCGGGGGGCCACCCGCTCGAACCGGCAGTCTCCCCGGCCGCTGTCCCCGACACCCCGCCCTCCCCCATCTCCCCGTCCAGCAGCTCGGGCGACTGCAGTCCTCTCGCCGCCATCTCCACCATCCCCAGCTCGAGCAGGCCCTCTGCTTCCCCGACCACGCCCAGATCCCGGAATCGCCGGGCGGTCACCAGGACCCGGCTTTCCAGGGAGCCGACCGCACGGTTGTAGCTCTCCACCGCCCGGTCGAGTCCCCGCCGCACCTCGTCGAAATGCCCGGCCATGGTCCCGAGGCGCTCGTACAGCTGCCGGCCCAGGTCACTGATCTGCTGCGCATTCCGCGCGATCCGCTCCTGGCGCCAGCCATAGGCGATCGCCCGGAGCAGCGAGATCAGGGTGGTGGGGCTCGCGGGGATGACCTGCTGGCTCACGCCGAATTCGATCAGCGAGGGATCGTGCTGACAGGCGGCGCTGAAGAAGGTCTCGCCCGGGAGGAACATCACCACGAAGTCGGGCGCGGGCTGGAACTGGCTCCAGTACGCCTTGCTGCCGAGGCCGACCATGTGGTCGCGGACCTGACGGGCGTGGTCGCGGAGCAGCCGCTCGCGGGCGTCGTCATCCATCGCGCCCTCCGCCGCGTC
>JBBRGH010000578.1:0-2139 GCA_038240915.1 Gemmatimonadales bacterium
TGCCGAAGGTCCGTCGGTCGGCATCCAGCTGCGCCATCTGGGTCTCGAGCTGAAGCTGGGTGCCCTGCTCCGCCTTCAGCTTGTCGGCGCTGCTGGCGAGCTGCTGCCGGCTGCGGAAGCTGGCCAGGTCCGCCTGGGCCCGGGCCAGCATGCTGTCCGTCTGCGCCAGCTGTTCGGCGAGGAACTCCCGCCGGCGCCGTGAGCGCTCGCGGGCCCACTTCACGTTGATGGACTGGAACGACTGGACGGTGGCGTTGACGATCCGCTGGGCCGTGGCGGGATCGCCGGCGGTGTACCGGATGTCCACGACGTCGGTCTCGGTCCGGCGGCTCACCAGCAGGCCGGCCAGGAGACCGTCGATCACGGGCTCGCGCGAGGCGATGTTGAGGGTGGTGCTCTCGACCGACGGCCGCGAGGTCACGGCAAACTGCACGATACCAAGGTTCATCGCCTGCCCGTAGGGGGCGCTGGCGGTCCGGTCGGCCCGGCGAGCGGTCACTTCGTTGGCGCCGAACGTGAGCTGCACCGAGTCGCCCGCGGCGCGCGGATCCACGTGCACCTGCGACAGCTGGCCGGTGGTGAAATCAGGCGAATAGCTCTGCAGCTGCAGGCCGAGGGTGTCCACCACTGCCCCCGCGACCGTGCGGCTCTTGACCAGCTCGAGGATGGACGAGATGGGGTCGGTGGTTTTGGGGTTGAGGCCGGGCGCCTCACCGTTGTCGCCGGTGAGCGCCCGCCGCTCCCCGGCGAACCGGAGCATGGCACCGGCCGAGTAGGCGGGCGGCTCCCGCGAGGCCAGGAAGAGGCCGATCGAGGCGCCGACCAGGGTCATGGCCAGGATCAGCTGGAACCGCCGGCGGAGCACGGTGATCATCTGCCGGAAGGAGACCGAGTCGCCGGCGGGAGCCGTCTCGATGGGGCGCATGGGCGGTTCGGTGTTCCCGGGCAGCGCGCGGTACGTCGGAGGTAGCTGGGACATGTGGGCGGCCCGTTAGTTTGTGCGACTGACGCGGTCGATCAGCAAACCGAGCGAGGCGACGGAACCGATGATGCCGAGCGCCGGGACCACAATGCCCCGGAAGAACGACTTCGAGCGGTCCACGATGATCTGGTCGCCGGAGCGGACCGGGAGGGTGCCCGCCGTGGTGTTGGGGTCCTGCAGATTCAGCACCAGCTGCTGCTGCTGCCCGTTGGGCTGCATCCGGAGGACCCGGATCCGATTCCGGGCCCCGAACTGGGTGGCGCCCCCGGCGCGGGCGACGGCCTCGCTGATCGAGGTCTCAGGCCGGGCCGCGAAGACCAGCGGGCGGGTCACTTCACCGGACACCGCGACCCGGATCAGCGGCTCCATCACGAACTGGGGATTCTCCTCGTACTGGCCGAGGAAGGTCCGCAGATTGGCCTCCGCGGTCGCGAACGGCAGCCCGGCGACCCGGACGCTCCGGAACAGCGGATGGGTGATGGTGCCGTCGGGCGCGACGACGAAGTCGCCGCTGAACTCCGGCTTGCGCCACACTTCGATGCGGACCGAGTCGCCGGGCGTGAGCACCGACTGGGCGGCCGTGGCCGCCGGCGCCTGGGCCGATGCCGGAGCCGGCATGGACGTAACAAGCAGGGCCAGCGCGAGTGCGGCGAGCAGAGAGCGCATAATCCTCGTGGCGCGACGAGAAGGTGATGGGGAGCACCAAGCTGGCAGCTCACCGGGGGTCTGGAACGGCCCGTCGAAGCAGGTTCCATGCCCCCTAGAGAAGGGGCACTGGAATTTACCACGGCGATCACGGCAGAGCACCTGCCGCTGACGCGACGTGGCCCCCCACCCCGGGACTCCCAGGGCCCGGTCCGACCGACGCATCACCTGTGGCATGGGGTCAACACTCGACACGGGGGGCAGCGGCGTCAAGCCGTCCACGTCACCTGCCGCCGACCAAACGCGATCCGGCCGGAGGGAGGTCCCCCCGGCCGGATCGGCGTGCTGGTACGGCGATGGTCAGCCCCGGCGGCAGGCCTTGCCCGGCGCCGACCCCATCGTGGCGGCCACATCCTTGAACGCGCGCTGGTTGTCGACGTCGGTAGCGTAGGCATCGTCGTAGCGCCAGAGGAACAGGCCGCAACCCGTCGGGCCAAGGGCCTGGCCCCAGT
>JBBRGH010000579.1:0-2138 GCA_038240915.1 Gemmatimonadales bacterium
ATCGCGTCGCTAGAGCGGCTCGGCGTCGTCCCCGTCCTGCTCACGGGCGACAATCGCCGGACGGCGGAGGCCGTGGCCCGTGCGGTCGGCATTCGTCGCGTCGTCGCCGAGGTGCTGCCCGAACGGAAGCTGGAGGAGATCCGCCGGATTCAGGAGCAGGGCAAAGTCGTCGCGATGGTGGGCGACGGCCTCAACGACGCGCCCGCGCTGGCCCAGGCGGACGTCGGCGTGGCCATGGGGACCGGGACCGACGTCGCCATGGAAGCCGGCGCTGTCACCCTGATGCGCGGCGACCCTCTCGGCGTGGTGACCGCCGTCCGGCTCGCCCGCCGGACCATGCGGGTCATCCGCCAGAATCTGTTCTGGGCCTTCGTCTACAACGTGATCGGCATTCCGATCGCGGCGGGCGTCCTCTATCCCGCCTTCGGGCTCCGGTTCACCCCGGCGATGGCGGCGGCCGCGATGGCCGTGAGCTCGGTGAGCGTGGTGTCCAACAGCCTGCGGCTCCGCCGCTTCGCCTCGAGAGGTGCCGCATGACCGAGCCGGTCATTCCCTGCGCCTGCGCCCGCCCCGGCGACGGCACCCACGCGGTGGCGGTGGATCCGGAGATCAAGCGCGCGGTCCTGACCCGCCTCCGGCGGATCGAGGGCCAGTTGCGGGGACTGCAGAAGATGGTGGAGGACGAGCGCTACTGCGCCGACGTGCTGACCCAGGTTTCGTCGGCCCAGGAGGCGCTCCGCGGGGTGAGCCGAGCGCTGCTGCAGAACCACCTGAAGCACTGCGCCACCGAGGCCATCCGCTCGAACGACCCGGAGCGCTCCGAGGCGATGTACGACGAGCTGCTCGACCTGGTCTTCCGCCGCAGCCGCTGAGCGGGCGCGCACCTACCGCTCCACCCGGCGCATGTCCCGCTCCACCGTCCGGATCGCGCCCAGCACGGTGACGCCGCCCACGATCACCACCGCCGGCAGCAGCAGCACCGCCCGGTCGAGGCCGAACCGGTCGCTCAGGCCGCCCACCAGCGGCAGGGCGATCGCGTCGCCGGCAAGGTGGATGAACAGCAGATAGGCGCCGGCCACGGTAGCGCTGATCCGCGGCGGCACCACGTCGAAGATCACCGCGGTCATCGGCCCGGTGTACCAGGACAGGCAGAAGAAGGCGAGCACGAACACGAACTGGAACAGTGCCGGGTCGCGGATCGTGAGCAGCCAGAGCGCCAGCGGGCCGCCCAGCAGCAGGCCGAGCGCCACCACGGTGACCCGCGCCGTTTCGTGGCGCCGGCCGAGCCACTCGGCAAACACGCCGCCGAACAGCGTGCCGGCCGTGCCCGCGATCAGCCCCCACTTGCCCAGCAGCGCCGCCGCGGCGGCCGAGCTGAGCTCCAGCTCGCGGCTCACGAAGGTCGGTCCCCAGCCTACGATGCCGTTGAGGCCGAACGAGATCATGGCGCCGGCCGCGAACACGTAGACCAGGGTGGGCGTGTGGAGCACGGTGCGCCCCGCCCGGACGATGTCGTCGAAGGCGCCGCCGATGCCGCGGCCGAACACCGTGTCGTCGCCGTCGGTCGCCGGGGTGCGGAAGACCCAGCGGAGAATGGTGAGCGCGAAGCCGAGACCGACTGCGCCGCTGAACACCGCCAGGTCCACCTTGGAGTCGGCGCCGTAGGCGCGGTCCAGCCACCAGGCGCAGGCGCCACCGATGCTCACGCCCGCGAGCAGCGGCCACAGGTTCCTGAGCAGCGGCAGCACGCCGATCTCGAAGTCGCGCAGGAACGAGCGCACGGTCAGCCGGGCTGGCGTCCGGGTCGGGTCCGCCAGCCGCGATACCAGCAGGGCGCAGATGAACCCAGGCACGCCCACGGTCATGAAGGCCACCCGCCAGCCGTACGCCCCCTCGAGCGCTCCCCCCAGCAGCAGGCCCAGCACACCGCCGAGGGCGATGCCGGACGAAAGAATTCCCATCGCCATCGCCCGCCCGCGGGCGGGGAAATAGTCCGCCACCAGCGAGGAGGCCGCCGGCCCGTAGGCCGCCTCGCCCACCCCGACCACGGCCCGGCAGGTAAACAGCTGGCCGAAACTGTTGACCAGGCCGCTGAGGAAGGTGAAGGCGCTCCACACAGTCACCCCGCCGGCAATGAC
>JBBRGH010000580.1:0-2135 GCA_038240915.1 Gemmatimonadales bacterium
CTCGCCGTAGATCCCGAGCACCGGCGCCTGGATCCGGCGGAGCGCGGCCGAGTCGGGCGGCGGGCCGTAGCAGACCACCGCGGCGCGCAGGTTGGGGTTGTTGGTGGCGTAGCGGAAGCTCTGCCCCCCACCCCAGCAGAACCCGATAGTGCCGACGTGATCCTTGAGCACGGCCGGCAGCGCGTTGACCCAGCCGTAGGTGGCGTCGAGGTCGGCCGTGATCCGCTCGGGCTCGAGCTCGCCCACCAGCTTCCGGCCCGAGTCCGGGTCGGACGGACTGATCCCGTGCTTGCTGGAGAGCAGGTCCGGTACCACGGCGACGAACCCCGCCTTGGCCAGCCGGTCCACCACGGTCGGCTCCCAGTCGGTGAGGCCGAAGATCTCGTGGATCACGATCACGGCCGGCGCCCTCGGCTTCCGCTCCGGATAGGCCACGTAGGCGCGGACGACGCCGCTCTTGCTCGGAATCTTGACCCATTCGCCGTGCGTGGTGACGGCGTCCCCGGCAGCACGGCCCGCGGGCGGGGCGGGAGTCCGCGCGATCCACGCTCCGCCCGCGCCGAGGGCGAGGGCGAGCGCGAAGACGGCGGCATAGCTGGCGGCGCCGCGGACGCGGCGCGAACGATCGATCATGATCTGCCTCTACGGGGTGGCCGCGCCGCCGGCCGGCAGGGCGCGGAATTCGACGCGGTTCTCCAGCAGGAGCGGGATGCCTACCCGCTGGCGCTTGGTGTCGACACCGATGTCGGCGGGAGAGGGAAGCCCGTCGGCCACCGGTGTCACGGTGCCGTTCTCGAACGTGAACAGGGTCGAGTCGGCCCAGCTGGTGACGAGCAGCCGCTGGCCCAGCAACTCGACCCCGTCGAGCTGTCCCTTGGCGGCGCCGAGCGAGGTGGTGGTCTTGCTGCCGGGGGCCCAAGCGCGGATGACGTTCCCGGCAAAGGGCACCACGATGAAGCGGGACCCCGCCGCGTCCCAGGCGATCCCGTTGGGGCCCGCCAGGCTGTCCGACTCGATCGCCACCGTGACCCGCCGGTCGGGCGCGATCCGATAGATCCGGTCCGGCCCGGTGTGCGCGATGCCCTTGGCGCTCCCCTCGAGGCCGGAATCGGTGACGTACAATCCGTCGGGCCCGACCGCGATGTCGTTCAGGAACTTCGAGCCCTTCACGGCGATGCTGGCCACCGGCGCGCCGGTCCGCCGGTCGAAGCCGCGCACGTTGGTGATGTCGGCCACCCAGATCGTGTCGCCCTGCAGCGCCAGACCCTTGGGGGCGTCGAGGGTGACGCCCCGGGTGCCGCTCACGATCCACTTGAGGGTGTCCACGGTCCCGTCGCCCTTGAGCCGCGACAGGTAGCCGTTGCCGTCCTTCGCCACCGGCGTGCCGTTGACGTTGGAGACGTACCAGACGTCAAGGTCGGCGTCGTACTTGGCCGACTCGGGGCCTTCGAAGCCCTCGACCTTGCTGGGACCGCTGGCGGCGGCCGTCTGGGCCGAATCGGCGGACGCGGCGGTCGAATCGGGTGCAGCGCCGGTGCGCTCGCTCCGCCCGCAGGCGGCGGCGGTGAAGGCGGTGACGGCCAACGTCCAGGCGGAACGGGTCATGCGCGAGCTCCTCGGGTGGCAGTGCGTGGCGCCTCGAATACCCGACGCGGGGTGCTGACGGTCAAGATAGCGTCGGCTCCGTCCGCGCCCAATCGTCACCAGGCCGGCAGAACGGCCGCCGGGCCGGTCCCGGCCTTCCAGCCTCTCTCCGCCGGTCAGACCACGATTCCATCCCACCCCACCGCCATCCGGTGACGTCGGTCATGGCCGGGTCGGTACCGGCCGTCCCATGTTGTGCTAGTCCTTTACTACTTCTACTACTTCGGCGGTTGCCGGCTCCCTCGACCGTGGCGCCCGATGGCCACAGTGACGCTGCAGGGATGCGCCCTGGCCGCTCTTGTGGCCGTCTCCGCCGGCTGTCGGGGGGGGAAAGTGGCTCCCCCCATCCCGACGGCGAGCGGCGTGTGGGTGGACAGCCTGCCCCCGGTCCCCACCTCCTATCTCGACGTCCCGGTGCACTACGACCTAGGCCCCGCCCTGCGCTGGCTCGAGCGCGAGGTGCCCGAGCGGTTGGGCGACCTCGACGACCG
>JBBRGH010000581.1:0-2131 GCA_038240915.1 Gemmatimonadales bacterium
CACGCTGGCGAGCGCCAGGCCCCAGAACACGAGGTCGGTGGCCGGCGGCGGCGTCACAGGGCGAGCACCCCCGAGAGGAACACGTCCACCAGCGCCAGCGGGATGAGCACGGCCCACGCGATCACCACGAATCGTTCGAGCCGGACCCGGGCCATCAGGTGATCGGTGGCGACCAGCAGGACGAGCAGCGCGACGGTCTTGAGCGCGAGCCACACCGGCCCGGGGAGCCACGGCCCCAGCCAGCCGCCGAGGAAGACGGTGGCGCCGATGGCGGCCACCGCCACCAGCATGCCGGCGCGCGCGGTCTGCCAGAGCAGGCGGCTGGTGCCCGAGGTTTCCGCCAGCGTGCCGCCGGCCAGGTCGGCCGCATCGGGCAGTGCCAGCGGACCGCGGAAGGCGAGGCCCAGGCCGGCGACGAGATAGAGCGGAAGTCCGAGCGGCTGGCGCACGACGTTCCACCAGTCGGCCTGCGAGGCCACGATCGCCGAGAGCCGAAGCGACTCCGCGGGCAGTGCCGCGGCGATGAGCACCAGCGCCAGCGGCATCTCGTAGGACAGCGCGAGCGCGACGAACCGGTAGCCGCCGATGAGGGGCAGCACCGAGTTGGGAGCCCAGCCGTGAAAGTAGACCGCGACCATGACCAGTGCACCCAGCGCGCCGAACCCGACGATGCCGGCCTCAACCTCCGCCAGTGCCCCGTGCGGCCCGACCGGAACGAGCGCGAGCGCCGAGGCGGCGAGCCCCGCAAGCAGGGCCGGCGCCAGGGCCCAGAGCGGGGCGTCCGGACGCTCGGTGGTCGTCCGCGCCTGCAGCATGAGGAGCGCCGCTGTGCGGGCAGGCGCGAGGAGACTCCGGCCGAGCCCCGCCGGCTCGCGCGCGACCAGTCGCCCGATGACGCGGTCCAGGATGGCGACCAGGTAGGCGCCGACTGGGACGGCGAGCACGGTGAGCGCGATGGCGCCAAGCAGGCGCGTGAGCGCGCTCATGCGACGTGCACGAGAGGCCGGGCCGCCGCCTCCGGGTCGAGATCCAGGCTGACGATGGTGGTCACTGCGTCGCCCCATTCCATCCCGGCGACGAGTGACGGCACGAGCTCGATGAGCGCCTGGGCGGGCGACGCCTCGGCCGTGAGCCTGCCGTACGGCGACTCGACCCGGCCCACCGCAGCATGCAAGCTTGCGCCCGCCCGACCCGCGAGCAGGAGGGACTGCTCGGCCTCGTTCAGCCGCTGGCGCCACCGGGCCTGGGCGTCGCCCGCCCGTTCCACCACGGGCCGGAAGCCCAGCGCGAGGTAAGCGGAGTCGTCGAGCCGGGCGTCGTCGATGCTCCCCGCCGCGCGAGCGACGGGGCCGGGCGGCACGTGCTCGAGCAGCGCGGTACCGGTCACGCCGACTCCGGCGGTCGCCCAGCCGAGCGACCGCGTCCGCTCCAGCAGTCGGCGGAGGTTACGGACCGCAGTCACGCTCGCCGGCGTCGGCTCGACGGCCAGCCGCCGGACCCGTCGGCCGAGGGCGTCCAGCCCGTGCACGACGAGCGCACCGGCCAGCCACCGGAGATGGTGGCGCGCACGGGCCAGCTCCAGCTCGGCGACGGGGACCGGTTCCGAAAGCGCCCGCACGAACGGGTCGGCGTCGCTCGCCGGCGCCGGGCCCCGCCCCTCGCCGCCGGCGAACGCGTTCTCGCCCAGCGTGGCGGTCTGGATCACGTCGCCCTGCAGGCCGAGCTCGAGCCTCAGGCCGGGCGGGAACGGCGGGAAGAACGGCCCGACGCGGACCGCGAGCTGGTCCAGCTCGAGACCGTCCCGATCGGGCGCGCGCTCGGCGAGGGGCCGGCCGTACGGCACGCCGCCGGTCATGCCTTTGCCGCCCTGACCGTAGGGACCGACGCCTCGCCATGGCGCGGGATCGATGTCGGGGCCTAAATCGGGTTCGGACGAGTGCTCGCCGCGGAGCAGGGCCGCCTGCGTGCGCGACAACATCTCGCCCGGATCCTCGCCGTCGCCGAGCACGAGCGCGCCCGGGAACGCCGACGAGTCCGACACCGAATTCCACCAGACGGTGGCACGCGGCGCCGGGAGCATGTCGTGCAGCGCCCGGGCGGGCGCACGCAGCCCTTCCGGGAGCGCGCCCAC
>JBBRGH010000582.1:0-2127 GCA_038240915.1 Gemmatimonadales bacterium
CTGGGCCCGGCCCAGCCGCTCGAGGACACGCTGTGGGAGGCGCTCCGCGACGGCTCCTGCGGCCTGGCCATGGCCGAGACGGCCGAGAAGCTGGCCCAGTGCTACCAGATCGATCGGGCGTCGGTGGACGCCTTCGCCGCGCGCAGTCAGGCCTTCGCCAAGGCCGCGTGGGCCGCGGGCGCCATGGCCGACGAGGTCGTGCCGGTCATGCTGAAGGATCGAAAGACCCGCCAGGATGTCGCCTGGGCGGCGGATGAGCACATGCGGCCGGACACCACGGCCGAGGGCCTCGCCCAGCTGCCGCCGTATTTCACGAAGGACGGCGTCGTCACCGCGGGGAATGCGTCCGGCATCGCCGATGGCGCGGCGGCGCTGGTGGTGGCGGGCGAAGCATTCGCCCGGGAACGGGGCCTCCGCCCCCTCGGCCGTCTGGTGGGGTGGGGGGTCGCGGGCGTGGATCCGAGCCTGATGGGGATCGGGCCGGTGCCCGCTGCGCGCCGGGCCCTGGCCCACGCGGCCCTGTCGCTGGGCGACATGGACCTGATCGAGATCAATGAGGCGTTCGCGGCCCAGTACCTGGCGGTCGAGCGGGAGCTGGGCCTCGACCGCGAGCGCACCAACGTGGATGGCGGCGCCGTGGCGCTCGGGCATCCGCTCGGCGCCAGCGGCGCCCGCATCACCGCCCATCTGCTCCACGCCCTCCGGCGCCGGGGCGGGCGCTACGGACTGGGCGCCGCCTGCATCGGCGGCGGACAGGGCGTGGCCGTCGTGGTCGAAGCGCTGCCCGCCTGAGGATCACACCATGGAACTGCTGCTGCCGCTGCTGCTCGGCGCCGTCGTCTACTCCTTCCTGAGCCTCCGGGTCGTCCGCCAGTACGAGCGGGGGGTGGCCTTCTTCCTCGGCCGCTACTGGGGCACCAAGGGGCCGGGCCTGATCTTCCTGCCCATCGGCTTCGCCGTCCAGAAGCGGGTGTCGCTCCGGATCATGGCATTCGACATCCCGCCGCAGGACGTGATCACCCGCGACAACGTGTCGGTCAAGGTGAACGCCGTGCTCTACATGCGGGTTACCGACCCGGCCAAGGCGATCATCGAGATCGAGGACTACCTCTACGCCACCAGCCAGCTGGCGCAGACCACGCTCCGGTCGGTCCTGGGCGAGGTCGAGCTGGACGAGCTGCTGAGCGACCGCGAGAAGATCAACGCGGTCCTCAAGAAGATCATCGACGAGCGCACCGATCCCTGGGGCATCGAGGTCTCCGCCGTCGAGGTGAAGGACGTGGACCTGCCCGACCAGATGAAGCGCGCCATGGCCCGCCAGGCCGAGGCCGAGCGCGAGCGCCGGGCCAAGGTGATCGCGGCGCAGGGCGAGCTGCAGGCCTCCGACACGCTGGCCCAGGCCGCCCGCACCCTGGCGACGGAGCCGAGCGCTATCCAGCTCCGCTATCTCCAGACCGTCACCGAGATCGCCGCGGAGAACAATTCGACCACCATCTTCCCCATCCCGATCGAGCTGTTCACACCCTTCCTCCAGGCGCACGCGGCGCGGCAGCCCGCCCGGCCTCCGACCGCCGCGCCGCCTGCGATACCGGCGCCGGCTGCCGGGGCGGAGCCGCCCGGCAGCGCGCTCCCCGCCGGCGACCTCACCGACCTGATGTCCCAGCTCCGCCTCGGCGCGGCCCGGACGCCCGCCCAGGACTAGCATGGGCGAGAGCACTCCGGCCGGGATCGATCGGGCCGCGCTCGAGCGGATCATCCAGCGCGCCGCCGAGCTGCAGACCGCCGATCGCGACTTCGCGGAGGACCTGACCCCCGACCAGGTGCTCGCGCTCGGGCGCGAGGTCGGCATTCCGGGCCGCTACCTCCAGCAGGCGCTGCTCGAGGAGCGCACCCGGCTGGTGGTGGTCCGCCCGGCCGGCACCTGGGAACGGATCGCCGGGGCGGCCCAGGTGGTGGCGCAGCGCGCAGTGCCGGGCTCGGTGGCCGCCGCCGAGGCGGCCCTGGTGGAGTGGATGGAGGAGAAGGAACTCTTCTGCATCCAGCGGCGGCAGCCGGGGCGGCTCACCTGGGAGCCGCTCGGGGGAGTGGCCGCCGCGCTCCGCCGATCCACTGCCGCGTTCAGCCGGG
>JBBRGH010000583.1:0-2126 GCA_038240915.1 Gemmatimonadales bacterium
ATCTGGACGACTATCTCCGGATTCGCGCCGTGCCGGACGAGCGCAACGCCGTCAACGGACTCCAGGTCGAGAACCGCGGGCTGATCGGCGGCATCGTGGCGGCGGTGGACGCCTCCCAGGCCACGATCGACGGGGTCATTGCGGACCTGGCGGGGCGGGAGGGACCGCCTCCGCTGGTGCTGGTGCACCACGGGCTCTTCTGGGACGGCAACGTGCCGCTCACCGGCCGCCGGTACCGGCGCGTGGCGGCGCTGCTGGAGCACGACATCCCGCTCTACTCGGCGCACATCCCGCTCGATCTGCATCCGACGGTGGGCAACAATGTGGTACTCGCCGAGCGGCTGGGCCTGGCGGTGGAAGGGTGGTTCGGCGACTACAAGGGCGCGCCGATCGGCGTGTGGGGCTCCGCGCCAGCGCGCCTGGTCCCGCGCGATGCGCTGGTGGCGGAGGTGAATCATGCGCTGGGCACGGTTGATCCGGGCGCGCGGCTCATCGCCGGCGGGCCCGAGCGGGTGGCGCGGGTGGGGATCATCACCGGCGGCGCAGGCAGCATGATCGCCGCCGCGCACGAGGCAGGCCTCGATACCTACATCACTGGCGAAGGAGCGCACTACACCTACTTCGACGCGATCGAGTGGGGGCTCAACGTGCTCTTCGCCGGGCACTACGCCACCGAGACGCTGGGCGTCCAGGCGCTGGCCTCGCATCTGGGGGAGCGGTTCGATCTGGACTGGGAATTTCACGATCATCCGACCGGCCTGTGACCTCCCCGCCCGTCCTGACGCTTCAGGGCATCCGCAAACAGTTCGGCTCCGTGCAGGCCTTGCGCGGGGCCGATTTCACGCTGATGCCGGGCGAGCTGCACGCTCTGCTGGGCGAGAACGGCGCCGGCAAGACGACCCTGATGCACGTGGTGTACGGTTTGACCCGGCCGGATGCGGGCACGATCGTGATCGGCGGCAGGCCGGTGGCAGTGCCCACGCCCCGGGCGGCGCGCCGGCTGGGCGTGGGCATGGTGCACCAGCACTTCACCTCGGTGCCGGCGCTGAGCGTGGCGGAAAACGTGGCGCTCGCTGCCGGCTGGCCGGTTCACCCGGCCCGGCTGCGTGAGCGGGTCCGGAACCTGGCCGAGCGGATCGGTCTGCCGCTCGATCCCGACACTCCGGCCGGCCGGCTCTCGGTGGGCCTCAAGCAGCGGCTGGAGATCGTCAAGGCGCTTGCCACCGACGTGCGGATCCTGCTGCTGGACGAGCCGACCGCGGTGCTGGCGCCGGCCGAGTCGGTGGGGCTTCTCCGGGTGGTGCGGGCGTTCACTGCCCGGGGCGGATCGGCGGTGCTGATCACCCACAAGCTCGACGAGGCGTTGGCCGCAGCCGACCGGGTGACGGTCCTCCGCCAGGGGACGGTGGTCCACGCGGGACCGGTCGCAGGCGAGGCCCGGGAGTCGCTCGTGGCGGCCATGATCGGTGACGGCGGGCGAACGGAATCGCTGCCGGAAGAATCCGGGGACGGCGGCACGGTCCCCGCCGGACCACGCGGCGAAGAGGAGCTTCCGGCAGGGGTGCTGGTGCGGCTGGAGGACCTCGAGGTGCCGCGTGACTCCGGCTACGGCATCGCGGTGCGGCGGGCGACGCTCACGATCCGGAGCGGCGAGATCGTCGGCATCGCCGGCATCGAAGGCAATGGGCAGCGCGAGCTGCTCCGCGCCGTGGCCGGCCGGCTGCCGCCATTGCGGGGCCGCCGGGAGGTGGCGGGGCCGGTCGGCTTCATCCCCGAGGACCGCACGACCGAGGGGCTGATCCCGGCGCTGAGCCTCACCGAGAACGTCGTGCTGGGCAGCCGGGCCGACGACCCCTGGATCCGGCGCGGGCGGGTGGACTGGCGGGTGGCCCGGGCCCGGACGGCGGCGCTGCTCTCAGAGTACGACGTGGTGGCACCCGGACCGGACGCGCCGGCCGCGGCCCTGAGCGGCGGCAACCAGCAAAAGGTGGTGGTGGGCCGCGAGCTGGCCCGCCAGCCGCGGGTGGTGGTGGCCGAGAACCCGACCCGGGGCCTCGATCTCCGGGCGGCGGCGGGGATTCACGCGCGGCTCCGCGCGGCGGCGGCGGGCGGTGCCGCGGTGCTGG
>JBBRGH010000584.1:0-2123 GCA_038240915.1 Gemmatimonadales bacterium
CGGCGGTCGTGTTGACGTAGCCGACCGCGATGTAGTCGGGGAACTTGGCCTTCCACTGCCGCACGTCCTCCGCGGTGACGGTGGCCGCGAGCGAGCAGCCGGCCTTGAGGTCGGGGAGCAGCACGCGCTTCGTGGGCGACAGGATGGCGGCGGTCTCCGCCATGAAGTGCACGCCGGCGAAGATGATCACCTCGGCGGGAGTCTTGGCGGCCTGCCGCGAGAGGCCCAGAGAGTCGCCGACGAAATGGGCGACGTCCTGCACCTCCGCGCGCTGGTAGTTGTGCGCGATGACGACCGCATTGCGCCGGCGGGCGAGCTCCCGGATCTCGGCCTGCAGCGCGGCGATCTCCTCGGGCGACTCGTCCAGCCGCTCGATGACGGGCAGCACCTGCCCCGAGCGCAGCGAGGGGCTCAGGGTCACGCGCTCTCCCGCTTGAGCGCGGCCGGCGGGTAGTCGAGCCGCCGGTGGCCGCCCCGGCTCTCGCGGCGGCGGCGAGCCGCCTGCGTGATGAGCCGTGCCACCAGGAGCTGATTCTGCGTGCGCCACGCGTCGGGCGGCGTCTCGCGCGTCAGCCGGTCGAGGGTCTCCTCGGCGTGCAGCAGCGAGGCTTCGGTGCGCTGGACGCCGACGTCCGCCGTCATGACCTCCCGCATCTCCTGCCGGATCGGCGCGCAGCCCGCGTCGGCGCCGGTATCGGGCTCGCCCCGCTCCGCGCTCGGATCGGGCGGCGGCGCGGCGGGGGCCGGCGGTGACCCGGCCACCGAGCGGCCAGCCCGATCGGCGAATACCAGGCCCTCGAGCAGCGAGTTGGACGCCAGCCGGTTGGCCCCGTGGACGCCCGTCGACGCGACCTCGCCCACCGCCCAGAGCCCGACCAGGCTCGTGCGGCCTTCCAGGTCGGTCTGAATGCCCCCCATGGCGTAGTGGAGCGCCGGCGCGACCGGGAGCAGGTCGCGGGCGGCATCGAGCTCGTGACGCGCCAGCATCGCGGTGATTCCCGGGAAGCGGCCGGTGAAGTCGTCCACCTGGCGCGCGTCGAGCCAGGCGCCGCCCGAGGCAACGGCCGCCGCCACCGCGCGGGCGACGATGTCCCGCGGCGCCAGCTCGCCGCGCGGGTCGGCCTCCAGGGCGAACCGGCGGCCGCGGGCGTCGACCAGCAGGGCGCCGGCCCCGCGGACCGCCTCCGAGATGAGCGGCGCCGGGTTGACCTCCGGCAGCTTGAGCGCGGTGGGATGGAACTGGAGGAACTCGAGGTCGCGAAGCCTGGCGCCGACCCGGTGGGCCAGGGCCCAGCCGTCGGCGGTGGCCACCTTGGGGTTGGTGGTGATGGCGTAGAGCTGGCCGACGCCGCCGGTGGCGAGCACCACGGCGGACGCGTGGATCGGGTAGCTCTCGCCCCCGCGCGGGAGTGCCATGACGCCCGAGACCCGTCCCTCGTGCACCAGCACGCGGGTCACCTCGGTATGCTCGACCACCTCAATGCGGGGGTCCTGCCGGATCACCTGGGCGAGGCAGCCGATCAGGGCGGCGCCGGTGCGGTCGCCGCCCGCGTGGATGATGCGCGCGCGGGTGTGGGCGGCCTCGAGCCCGAACCGGAGCCGGCCGTCAGGGCCGCGGTCGAACCGGGCTCCGAGGCCGAGGAGCTCGTAGATCCGGTCGGGGCCTTCGCTGGTGAGGATGCGGACGGCTTCGGGGTCGGCCAGGCCATCGCTGGCGGCGAGCGTGTCGGCGGCGTGCTGGCTGGGGCTGTCGCCGGGGCCGAGAGCCACCGCGATGCCGCCCTGGGCCCAGGAGCTGGCGCTGTCGGCGAGGGTTTCCTTGGTCACCACGATCGCCGCCAGTCCCTCGGAAGCGAGCCGCCAGGCCGTCCAGAGGCCGGCGATGCCCGTTCCGACGATCACGGGGCGATTGGTCATGGGCTGGAATATACAGAGGGCGAGCGGGCGAGCGGGCGAGCGGGCGAGCGGGCAGGCGGGCAGGCGGGCAGGCGGTCAGGCGAAAGTGTGTGGGTGCGTCGCGGTGTCAAGCGCTGTCATCCCATGCCCTCACCTCGAGCAGCTCTCCCGCGGTGCCTCTAAAGCGCCGACAATCCAACCCGCCCGACCCCCGTCCGGAACATCAG
>JBBRGH010000585.1:0-2123 GCA_038240915.1 Gemmatimonadales bacterium
CTTAATCATTCTCCTGGCCCCTGACTCCCAGCAGCGCTGGCTGTACGAGGACGATGTGGCGCCCAACCTGACGGATTGGGAGGCTGTCCTGGTCGGGCTCGGCCTCTTCAACCGCTTCGGTCTGATGACGCGGCCCGCGGGCGTCGACGTGGCGATGGTCGCACCCAAGGGCCCTGGCCATCTCGTACGCCGGCAGTTCGTGGACGGCCGCGGGGTGCCCTGCCTGATCGCGGTCGAGCAGGACGCCACCGGCGGCGCCAAGGCGCTCGCCCTCTCGTACGCCAAAGCCATCGGGGGCACGAAGGCCGGCGTGCTGGAGACCACCTTCACCGAGGAGACCGAAACCGACCTGTTCGGTGAGCAGGCGGTGTTGTGCGGCGGCGCGAGCGCGCTCGTCCAGGCCGGTTTCGAGGTGCTCACCGAGGCCGGCTACCAGCCGGAGATCGCCTATTTCGAGTGCCTGCACGAGCTCAAGCTGATCGTCGACCTGATGTACGAGGGCGGCATCTCCAAGATGCGCTGGTCGATCTCGGATACCGCCGAGTTCGGTGACTACAAGAGCGGGCCGCGGGTCATCACGCCGCAGGTCAAGCTGGAGATGAAGAAGATCCTGGCCGAGATCCAGGACGGCTCGTTCACCCGCGAGCTGATCGCCGACCACGAGGCCGGCAGCCCGCAGCTCACGAAATACCGTGAGGAGGGCGCCGCGCACCCGATCGAGGTCACCGGCGCCAAGCTTCGGCCGATGATGGCCTGGATCGACGACAGCGGCGAGTAGTAGCGACATCTCCGCCGCTTGCCCGCGTCCCACACGCAAACGGCACCGGGCCGTCTTGGCCGGTCTCAGCGACATCCTCCGGGCGTGTTGGATGTTGCTGCGCCCGGCCAAGCCGCCTCAGTCCCAACGAGATGCCCAGCGCGCCCGAGTTCGTGACGTGCTGACGGTCGCGGCGGGCACCAGAGCCGCCGTTCCGCCCCGTCTCACCGCCGATCGTGACGCCGAGGCCGCGCCGCACTGTCCCCGGCGGAGCTCTAAGAGCGGGTCAGGGTCACCTGTCCGCTGGCGGCCGACCAGGTCGCCCGGCCACCGGTGAAGTTCTCGGCGCGCCCGCCCGGCACCGCGTACTCGTTGGTGGTCGGGTAGCCGAGCCAGCTGGTTTCCCAGCCGAGTGCGGCCCAGGTGTTCCGGATCAGGCCGCGTACTTCGTGGGCGCCGGTGCCGGGGGTCCAGTAGATCGAGCCGTTCTGGAAGTGGTTGTAACGGCCTCGTCCGTCGGGGGTGCCGGTCTCGTTGTTCACCGGGTAGCCCTCCGGCCCGTTCTCCCAGCCGAGCGCAGCCCAGGTGTCCCGGATCAGGCCGCGTACTTCGTGGGCGCCGGTGCCGGGGGTCCAGTAGATCGAACCGTTCTGGAAGTGGTTGTAACGGCCGTGCCCGTCCGGCGTGCCGGTCTCGTCGGTAGTTGGATAGCCCTCCGGCGAGGTTTCCCAGCCGAGGGCCGCCCAGGTGGCCCGGATGTTGCCGCGTACCTCGTGCGCGCCGCTCGCCGGTGTCCAGTAGATCGAACCGTTTTGGAAGTGGTTGTAGCGACCGTTCCCGTGCGCGGCGGCATTCGGCACGGCGAACTCGTCGGAGGTCGGGTAGCCGACCCCGCTGTACTCGGCGCCGAGCGAGCGCCAGAGCCCCAGGATCGCGCCCTGGATCTCGTGGGCACCGGTGGCGGCCGTCCAGTAGATGGCCCCACCCGCATAGTTGCGGAAACGGCCCGCGCCGTCCGCTGTCGCCAGCTCGTCCGATGTCGGAGCGCCCAGCAGCGACCCGCCGCCGATCGCCTGGTACAGCGCGTCGATCGCACCCCCGGAGTCGCCGCCGGCCCGGTAGCCGATGTCGTTCAGCATTCCGATGACGGCCGGTCCGGGTTCGCGCTCGGCCTCGCCGTACATCACGATCGGGGTCATTAGGGCGTTGCCGCTGGACGCCGGGTAGCTCGCCTCGTCGAGGTGGCTGTAGGAGGACCCCGACGCCCAGAACGACGGTGCATACAACGTCAGTACGCCCCCCGCGGCTGCTCTACCGGCCGGGCCGGACCCTCGCAGCCGGCCGCCGGTCAGGGCCTCAGTCAGTG
>JBBRGH010000586.1:0-2110 GCA_038240915.1 Gemmatimonadales bacterium
CAGGCCACGCACCCCGAGCGGCCCACCCCGGTGGTTCAGGAAGACCTCAGCCGGCGCCTCGCTCCCGGTCGGGGCCCGGCCGAGGAGGACCGGACGGCCTTCGTCGAGATACGCCGCGAGTGCCGCCCGCGCCGGCCGGCCGAGCAGCCCGACCCGCTCCTTGCGGCCCTTCCCGATCACCCGGACCTCGCCTCGAGGCAGATCCAGTGCGCCGAGGCTGGCCCCCGCGAGCTCGCTGACCCGAAGTCCGGCAGCATAGGCGGTCTCAACGAGGGCCCGGTCGCGCAGGGCAAGGGCGTCGGTCAGCAGATCGGCCGGTCCGGGGGCATGGGTCCGGACCGGATCCGTGTCGATCGCGGCGAGCAACCGCTCGACCTCCTCGACCTCGAGCACGCGCGGCAGCCGGCGGGGCATCCGGGGCGTGGCGATCGCCCCCCAGGGGTCACCCTCGGTCCAGCCATTACGGGTCGTGAAGCGATAGAAGGAACGGAGTGCGGCGAGCCGCTGGCCGACGGAACTTCGAGCGACGCCATCACCGAGCAGGGCGAGATACGCCCGCAGGTCGGCCCGGGTCGGACGCCGCCAGTCGATCCCCCGGGCGTCGAGCCAGGCCAGGTAGGCACCCACGACTGTGGCGTATGCCCGACGGGTATGGGGCGACGCATCGCGGGCGGTCAACCCGTCGAGGAACCGTTCGCGGGCTTCGTCGGCGGTCACGCGCCGGGGGCGCTCCCGGTGGTCGCCGAACCTCGTGCGCGGCCTGTTCGACCGGTCCGCGGGGTGGCCCGCCCTGAACGCGGCCCGGAAGACCTGGCACGTCCGGCCGGTCGACTGCCCCGGCCCGGGCGCTGGAGCGCGGACGGATCGGCCGGGCCGCCGCTCAGCTTGCGGCCGGCCAGGTCCCCGGCCGGGAGCGGGATCGTGGCACCGCAGCGCAGGCACAGGCCGGTCGAGGGAGCGGCCTCAGACTTGACTGCGGCTGCCGGGGCTGGATCGCCATTCGCCGGATCTCCGGCCGCACCGGGCGCTTCGCCGTTGCGGGCGACCGGTCCGTCATCCGCGTCGTGAACGGCACCAACCGGTTCACGTGACGTGGTGAAGTCACACTTCGGGTAGTTCGAGCAGCCCCAGAAGACCGTCCCGGTCCGCCGTGCTCGCCGCGCAGTGAGATGGCCCTTGGCGCACTTCGGGCAGGCCACCTGGAACGGGAGCTGGTCGGGCGGCGGCGGGCCGTCCTTCTTGATGTAGTCGCACTCGGGGTAGCGGGCGCAGCCGACGAACGGACCGAATCGGCCCCGCTTGGCGACGAGCGTCCCGCCGTCCGTGGCCCCGCACTTCGGGCAGACCTCGCCGACACCGGGCAATTCCGGCGGTGTCTCGCCGTTCGGACCCACTTCCCCGCCGGCCGGCGCGATCGGTCGCGTTTCCTTGTGCTCGGGGAAGTTCGAGCAGGCGAGGTACTCGCCGTAGCGGCCGGCCCGGAGCACCATCGGGTGACCCTCGGAGCACAACTCGGTCGTGGCCAGCCCGATATCGGCCGGGCGCAGTTCCTTCTGCTTGGCGGCAACGGTCGCCTCGAACGGGGTATAGAAGGCGCGTACGAGGGGCACCCACGGGCGCTTGCCGCTGGCGACCTCGTCGAGATCCTCCTCCATCCGGGCGGTGAACTGGAGATCGACGAGCGAGCCGAAGTGGTCGACCAGGAGGTCGGTGACGATCTCCCCGACCGGTTCAGGCCGCAGCCGGCGCTCCTTGACGCTGACGTAGCCCCGCTCGAGGATCGTCGAAATGGTAGCCGCATACGTGGACGGGCGGCCGATTCCGTTCTCCTCGAGCGCCTTGATCAGCGTGGCCTCGGTGTAACGCGGCAGCGGCTCGGTGAAGTGCTGGCTGGGCTGGACCGCCTCGACCGTCGTCCGATCACCTGTCTTGAGTGCCGGCAGGACCCGCTCCTGCTCTTCCGCGGCATCGTCCTGGCCCTCCGTGTAGACGGCCGAGAAGCCGTCGAAGACGGTCCTCGTCGCGGTGGCCCGCAATTCGTAGCGATCTGCCTGGAGGTCGACGCTCGTGGTCTCGAGCTCCTTCTCCTTCATCTGGCTGGCCAGAGCCC
>JBBRGH010000587.1:0-2107 GCA_038240915.1 Gemmatimonadales bacterium
ACCTCGCCCATCGTAATGGTGGGAACGCTGCAGAAGTCCTGAGCCCTCCGTGCACCCGCGCGCGGGGCGTCGTACGGAGTGGCGGGGGGCGCGACTGATCCTCGCCATTGCCCTCGCGCCGTCCCTTGCAGCTCAGGCCGCCCCTCGGAATGCCGACACCGAGCGCGCCGACTATGTCGCCTGGCTCACCACCGCTCCCACCTCTCCGCTCGCCGCCATCGCCCAACAGCCGGTCGGCGCCGGCCTACGGCTGGGACCGGCGGACGCGGACGTGCCCCTCCGGAACGTCGCCGAGCAGCGGGTGACCCAGCGCGGCGCCTCGATCATGCTGGCCGGCGCCGGCGGCACCCGGGCCGTGCCACGCGGCAGCCCCGTCCGGCTCGGCGGATTCACCCTGGTCGCCGACGGGCCGCCCGGCCGCGCGGTGCTCACGGTGTTCGGCCCCGGCCGGGCGGCGAAGCGCCCGCTGTACTACGACCGCCAGCCCGCGCTCTCGTTCGTCGGGCCGCTGCTGCCGGCGGAGGTGCGAGCGACCGTTCGGGGTCTCGGCGTGGATGGCATCGAGGTGGAGGCGGCGGAAGCGGGAAGCGTACTCGTGCCGGTGGGCGGGGCGCCGGTCCGCCTCCGGGTGCGACGGATGCCCACCGCCGGGGGCGAGGAATCGGAGCTGGAGATCTTTGTCCGCGACGGCACCAGCGGACGGGGGACGTACCCGGCGGGCCGATTCGTGCCGCTGCTGCCCGCCGGGAACGGGCGCTACCGGCTGGACTTCAACCGGGCCCGCAATCCGTACTGCGCCTACAGCACGGCGTACCCCTGCCCTGCGCCATGGCGGGGAAACACGATCCCGGCGCCGGTCGAGGCGGGAGAACGGTATCCGCTGGGCACGGCTGCCCCGAAAGGCACGGCCACGGCGCGACCGACGACCGCCACGCCCGGCACTCCTGGCCCAGCCGGCTCGCGCGCCGACCGACTCGCGGCCGGCCGGTGAAGCTCCTCCCGCTCGTCGCATTCACGCTGCTGCTCGTGCCGCCGCCGGCGCTGGGCCCCTCCGACCGAGCGGCGACGCCCGCCGGCCCCTGGCGGGCGGTGCTGGACCTCGCCGGCGGGAGCCTTCCCTTCACGCTGCGCCTGAGCGGCGGCCCCACCGGACGCTGGACCGGCACGCTCTGCAATGGACGGGTCTGCCACCCGATCTCGACGGTCCGGGTCCGCGGCGACAGCGTGGTGCTGGCTCTGGAAGACTACGATGCGGCCATCCGGGCCCGCCTCCAGGGCGATTCACTGGTGGGCGACTACCGCAACGTCGGCAATCGTGGTCCTCGCGTCATTCCGTTCCGCGCCGCCCGCGGGCGCTGGCCCGTGACCCCCGCTCCCGCCTGGCTCGCCGGCCGCTGGAATGCCGAGTTCTTCTCCGATTTCGGGTCGAGCCTCCGGGTCTTCGAGTTGCGCGACGGCGCCCAGGGTCTCGAGGGGACCATGATCTCCAACACGGGGGACTACGGCCATTTCGCCGGGCAGGTGAAGGGCGACAGCTTCGCCCTGGCCCACTTCGACGGCGCCTTCGTCTACCTGGTCACCGGGGCCCGCCACGGCGACACGCTACGCGGGGTATTCCACGCCGGGCTCCGGACCCAGACTCCATGGATCGCCGTCCGGAGTACCGGGCCGTCGCCGCTCAAGGCCCCCACCGAGATCACCAGCGCCGACACCAGCGTCCGGTTCCGGTTCGCCTTTCCCGACCTGACCGGCCAGATGGTGACCGAGCGCGACCCGAGATTCGCCGGGAAGGTGGTGCTGGTGGACATCTTCGGCACCTGGTGCCCGACCTGCCACGACGCGGCGCCGCAGCTGGTCCGGCTGTACCGGAAGTACCACGCCCGTGGCCTCGAGATCGTGGGTCTCGCCTACGAGGTCACCGGCGACACGGCCATCGATGCCCGCCAGGTCCGGCGCTACCGGCGGAAGTTCGGGATCGAGTTCCCGCTGCTGCTGGCGGGGATCAACGACACCGAGGCGGCGGCGGCCACGCTGCCGCAGCTGCGCGGATTCACCTCGTTCCCAACCACGGTGTTCCTCGGCCGGGACGGGCGGGTGAGGCTGGTCC
>JBBRGH010000588.1:0-2103 GCA_038240915.1 Gemmatimonadales bacterium
TGCCCGACGAGCACGTGGCCGGACGAGTGGCGCCGCAGGGACAGGCCGAAGTGCGGGTGATCGGCGGGGAGCCCGGCCGTGAGCGGACCTACCGGGTGGTCGAGCTGCTGGCGGCCGGCAGTCTGGCCCGGCTCTGGATCACCGACGCTTACCTGGTGGCGCCGGCGCGGCTGCTCCAGGCGCTCCGGGACGCCGCCCGCGACGGAGTGGATGTGCGGCTGCTGGTGCCGGGCTCGAGCGACCTGCCGCTGGTGCGCAACCTGTCGCGGATCGGCTACCGCGAGCTGCTGCGCAGCGGGGTCAGAATCTGGGAGTGGGACGGGCCGATGCTCCACGCCAAGACCATCGTGGCCGACGGCCGGTGGACCCGGGTGGGATCGAGCAACCTCAATCCCTCGAGCCTGCTCGGCAACTACGAGCTGGACGTGCTGATCGAGGACCCGGACCTGGCGGAGGCCATGGAGCGCCAGTTCCGGCTGGACATCGCCCGGAGCCGCGAGGTGGTGCGGCGGTCGGTCCGGGGGCCGCGCCGGATCAGCGCCGCCCTGCCGACGGCGCTGCAGTACGAACATCCGGAGGTCGTGCCCACGCGCCACCGGCCGTCCGGGCGGGAGCGGCGCAAGCGGGCCGCGCTGGCGCTGCGCGGCGTCCTCGGCAACGCCCGGCGGTCGGTCTTCCTGCCGCTGAGCGCGTTTCTGGTGGCGTTGGGGGTGCTGTTCTTCGTGCTGCCGAGGGCGACAGCCTACGTATTCGGCGTGTTGTGCGCCTGGCTGGCGCTGAGCGCCTGGCGGGAGGCGTTCCGGCGACGGGCGGATCGGTGAGCGGTCGCCCCGCTACGGCGGTCGCGTCGCTACGGGTGACCGTGACGCCCCCGCCGCTCGTCCATCCGCTGGGTGATCTTGGCGAACTCCTGTTGCTGCCCCGGGGTCAGCACCGCCTGAATCTCGGTCCGGGTTCGGGCGGCGATGGCCTCGAAGCGTGGCCGCGCCTCGGTCATGAGGGCGCGCAGGTCGGCCTCCCGCCGGGTGAGCACGGTGTCGATCCGGACGTGCTGCGCCGGCGTGAGCTTGAGGTCGCGGTCCAGCCGATCGAGCATCCATCGCTTCACCTCGGGCGGCGGGCCCGGCGGCGGCCCCGAGATGGCGAGGCCCAGGAAGCCCCGCCGCGGCATCGCGTGGTGAAGGAAGAAGCCCGCCGCGGCACCCACCAGAAAGACCAGCACGATCACGACTCCGGCGACCAGCCGCGACCGACGCGTCTCGCTCATCGTTCCTCCCAGGAAGTGAACTCGTCGCCGCGGGCCGTCTCCATGAACGAGACCAGGACGGCGTCGTCCGGATAGTCGGCCACCACCCGGGCCAGGGCCACCGACTCCGGTGCCGTATCCTCCCCGATCGCCAGCTCCTCGGCCGCCCAGCCGGTGCTCCAGGCCAGGGCGCCCGCAGCCAGCATGGCGGCCACACTCGCCGCCACAGCCACCCGGCGCCACCCCACGACCACGTCCCACCATTCCCGCTCCGGCGGCGCCGCGCCAGGACGGGCCGCGCCGGCGGCGGCCATGATTGCCGCGCCGAGCCGGTCCCAGTCCACGTCGTCGCCCGGGGCGGCGCCCTCGGCCGCTCGCATCCGGCGGCCGAGCGCCTCGTCGCGGGGCGGATCCTGGTCCAGTGACCAGCGCGCGGGATCGTTCATCCGGCCGACTCCTGCAGGTGGGCGAGCAGTCCCCGGAGGGTCTGCCGCGCCTCGTGGAGATACCAGCGCACGGTGCCGGGCGAGATCCCGAGCATCGCGCCGATCTCGGCACCGGAAAACCCGTCGAGATCGAACAGCCGAACCACCATCCGCTGTCGCTCGGGCAGCTGGCCCAGCGCCGCCATGATGGCGCCCCGAAGGCCCTCCTGCTCCGCGTCGGCCGCCGGGCCGGGGGTGCCGCTGGCCACCGCGCCGTCCTCGAGGCCCTCGGTGGTCCGCCGGCTCCTGGACTTCCGGAAATTGAGCCCGCGGGTCACCACGATCCGATAGAGCCAGGGACCGAAGGGGCGAGTCGTATCGAAGGTTCGGATGTTCGCGAGTGCCGCCAGAAACGCCTCCTGGACCACGTCT
>JBBRGH010000589.1:0-2097 GCA_038240915.1 Gemmatimonadales bacterium
CACTCGGCTTCGGGGTCAGGGCAGTCCGGCGGAATGTCGCCGGGAGGGGTGGTGCAGGGGTCGCGGGGAAATATCGTCGGGGTGGGGGTCGGGAGCCAGTTGTTCCGGCCGATCTCACCGACCCCGCGGCGGCCGGTGTGCCCCCCCCAGCGGGCCTGGGCCCCAACCGCAAGGATCCGCCGTCCTGGCCGGCTGACCCCCGCGTCGCTGGCGATCCCACCCCCCCACCGACACATTTCGACGGCCCCCAACCCAACCCCCCTCGCCCCTCAGCCCCCCTCAGCGCCCCGGAGCTCGACCCATGCGGTTGACCCCGCTCGCCCTGCTCGCGCTCCTCGGCTCGCGCATGCCGGACGCGCTGCCCGTCGCCCGCCCACCCGCGCCCGACCCGGACCCGATCGCCGCGAACGACAACCGGCGTCCCGCCGGCCGGCTCGAGGGTGGCGTGCTCACCCTGCGGCTCGAAATCCGGGCCGGGCTGCTGCGGCCCGAGGAGGACGGCGGCCCCGCCGTGCCCGCGCTCGCCTTTGCCGAGGTCGGCGGCCCCCTGCAGGTGCCCGGCCCGCTGATCCGCGTCCCGGCGGGCACCGCGGTGCACCTCACGATCCGGAATCCCCTCGACTCGACGCTGACGGTGTACGGACTCGGCCCCCGCCCCGTGACGAGTGACAGCGTCCTCGTGCTCCACCCTGGGGAAACCCGCGAAGTCCGCTTCCGGGCCGCCGTGCCCGGCACCTGGTACTACTGGGGCTCGCTCGGCGGCGGCCTCAACGACCGCCGGTGGCTCGACAGCCAGCTCGCCGGCGCGCTGGTGGTGGACCCGCCCGGCGCTGCGGTCGCGGATCGGATCTTCGTGCTCGGTATCTGGACCGATCCCGGCGACCCGACGCCCGCCGTCCGCCGCGAGCCGAAGGAGCTGATGGTCATCAACGGCAAATCCTGGCCCCACACGGAGCGCCTGACCTATCCCCGGGGCGACACCGTGCACTGGCGGGTGCTCAACCCCACCGGCTCGTCCCATCCGATGCACCTGCACGGCTTCTTCTTCTCGGTGGACAGCCGGGGCGACTGGAAGTCGCAGCGCGGCTTCCGCGGGGACGCGCGACCGTTCGAGGTCACCCAGCTGATGGCGCCTGGCGGCACGATGGCGCTGAGGTGGCTCCACGTGTCGTACCACATGGCGCTGCCGCGCGCCGCGGCGCCGCCGCACACCATGGCCGGCCTGGTGCTCGGCATCCACGTCGTCCCCGGCTCGACGCCTGCGCCCCCAGTGGCGGCCACCCGTCCGCCGCGCGAGATCCGGCTGCTGGCGCAGTCGTCCCCCCGGCGCTACGGCACGCTCGCGGGCCTCGGCTATGTGGTGCAGGAGGGCGGTGCCGAACCGGCTCGCGATTCGATCGACGTGCCGGGGCCGATGCTCGTCCTCCGTCGCGGCGAGCCCGTCCGGATCACCGTCGTCAACCACCTCGCCCAGCCGACGGCGGTGCACTGGCACGGGATCGAGCTGGAGAGCTTTCCCGACGGCGTCCCTGGTTGGAGCGGCACGCCCGGCCGCATCATGCCCCCGATCCAGCCGGGCGACAGCTTCGCCGCCGAGTTCGTGCCGCCGCGGGCGGGCACGTACATCTATCACACCCACGCCAACGAGCAGCTCCAGATGGGAAGCGGCCTCTATGGGCCGCTCCTGGTGGTGGATCCGGCGCACCCCTACGACCCGGTCACCGAGAAGGTGATCCTGGTCGGCGGCGCCGGGCCGAGTGACTCGCTGCCGCAGTTCGGCTTCGAGAGCCCCGGCCTGGTGAACGGGAGCAACGACCCGCCGCCGATGGATCTCGAGCTCGGCCGGACCTACCGCCTCCGGCTGATCAACATCAATCCCGACTGGCGGGTGATCTTCTCGCTCACCTCCGACTCGGCGCTCCAGCGCTGGCGCCCGGTCGCCAAGGATGGCGCCGACCTGCCGCTCTCGCAGCGCCGCCCGATCCCCGCGTGGCTGCTCACCGGCCCGGGCGAGACGGCCGACTTCGAGTTCACCCCGCTGACGCGGGGAGACCTCCGGCTGGAGGTGAAGACGTTGCGGCCAGGGTGGATCATTCC
>JBBRGH010000590.1:0-2093 GCA_038240915.1 Gemmatimonadales bacterium
ACGACCATCGTGCAGACGCTGGCCTTTCCGGGCGGCGACCGCGAGTCGGTGCTGGCCGTGGAGCAGAGCTCGGCCGCCGGCCTCCGCTATGTCTGGCGTCTCGTCGAGGTGCATGCGACGGGAGACACCACGCGGCAGCGATTCGAATTCGCCGAGCGTGCGGCGGACATCGTGGCCGCAGCGCGTGTGCTGCTCTTTCATGACCCGAACGGGCCGGCCGAGCACCCGGGCTATACGACCAACGCCCTGTCGCGCGCCGTGTACCGCCGGGTGCGGGCGACGGGCTCCGATAGCCTGCAGGTGATGGCGCTCGAGCGGCGCGGCGGCTCGCTGGCCGCAGCGCTCGGCTTCGGGGCCACGGGCGGAGGCCGGGCGGTGCCGGTGCGCTGGCGGGGCACCGTGTCGCTCGCTGCGCCGGCGCCCGTCCCCTTCCCATTGCTCATCGGGGGCCGGCGCACCGCGGTCCCGGCCCTGCACCTCCGGGCGCACCTCTTGGCCCGCGGGAACACCTGGGAGCCGGAGATCTGGGTGCTGGCGGACAGCGTCTATCCGCTGCTGCTCAAGTGGGTGGGACATTGGACCGAACCGGGGAATGTTCTGCAGACCGTGCGCGTGGATCCCCCGAGAAGCGCGGAATTATCCCGCGTGCGTGCGGTGGACGACATGGAGCATGTGCTGGAGTCGTCGTGCCGGGTCGAGCTGCCCGGCATCTACTTCGCCTTCAACAGCGCCGAGCTCGATCCGGCGTCCGACGCGGCCCTCGCCACTCTCGCGGGCCTCCTGGCCCGGCATCCCGACTGGCGGGCGACGATCGAAGGCCACACCGACAGCGTGGGCACCGCCGAGGCGAACCAGGCGCTCTCCGCGCGACGGGCGGATGCGGTGCGAGCCCGGCTGGTCGGCGGGCACGGCGCGGGCGGCGCCCGGCTCCGCACCGCGGGACTGGGGAGCACTCGGCCGCGGGAGAGCAACGCCACCATCGAAGGACGGGCGCGCAACCGGCGGGTCGAGCTGGTGCGGGAGTGCGGTCAGGGGTGAGCTGGCCCGAGTCATGCGTCATTCCTCACTCGACCATCCTGGCCACCAGCCGCACCATGGCCTCCTTCCGACTCGGCGTCGTGGTCCCGAGCGGGTACACCATGCGGGCATGATACAGCTTGTCCCCGGCTCGTGCGGCAGCCTCGCTCTTCGATCGCGACCCGTAGGCCCAGCCCCCCTGGCCCACGTCGATCCGCTCGGCCTGAGCCGATGACCCCATCATGAGCTTCGCGCCAGCCTGAATCGCCGCGAACACCGAGTCAGCGGCCTCGGCTCCGTCGACGGTGAGCTCGACGTGGACCGTGGGGTCCGCGACCAGCTCGTAGGAACAGAACCCGCCCAGCTTCATGCCGTTGACGAAGAGCCGGACCGGCGTCTCGACCAGCTCACTCACCAGCGTCTCCGGCAGGCAGCCGTCGGCGGAAGCACGGGGCCGGGTCGGCTCCGGTGCCGCGGCGAGCCGCTTGAGCGCCGGGCCAGCGAGCCGGACCGCACCCGCGGCATCGGTGGCGGACATGAGATAGCCGATGCCGAGTGCGCGGGGCCCCTTGAGCAGGACCAGATCGCCGGACAGACCGACGACGGCGTCGTCCCAGGGCCCCTCCAGGGTATCGGCTTCGATAGTCCGGATCTCCGCCACCTGGCTCACCAGACCGGCGCCCATCCGCTCGACATCGAGCGCCATCTTGCCGTAGGTCCATTCCGGGGTGAGGACCAGGACCCGATGGCCCGGAGTGAAGTAGGCGCAACTCTTCCCCGCCGGCTCGGCGAGGGGGGTACCCTCTCGGGTCCGGAACGGGGGCACGGCCAGCTTGCCGAGCACCGCCTCCGCTTCGGCGCGGGTGAGGACGCTGCACGGGTCGCGGCCGGCGGGCGTGGGAAGCGAGGGATCGGCGGCCGGATGCGAGAACGGGCGGTCCGGGATGCGGTCGCGCACCCGGGCCGCCAGGCTCGCCAGGGTGTCCACCGGGAGACGCAGGCGACTGAGGGTGATGGTCACGGTCACGTGGCCGACCCGGCCCGTGAAGCCCGTCCCTCTCGAGGAAGCGCGGACC
>JBBRGH010000591.1:0-2088 GCA_038240915.1 Gemmatimonadales bacterium
CTGCCCTGCGCATCCGCCGGGCGTCAAGCCGCCGTGCGAGCCTCGAACGCCGGAGGATGACCACCTCGAGGCGCGCGACGGCCTCGTATCGCGGCGCTGAGCACCCCGTTGTGATCGCCTCGCCGGCCGCCCACATTCCGGCGGTGACGGCACCGACCGAATCCCCCACCCCCGCCTTCCTCTTCGATCTCGACGGCACCCTGATCGACAGCGTCTACCAGCACGTGCTGGCGTGGCGCGAGGCATTGGAGGGTGAGGGAATCTCGCTCGCCGTCTGGCGCATCCACCGCCGCATCGGCATGAGCGGAGGCCTGCTGGTAAACGCGCTGCTCCGGGAAACCGGCCTCCCGGTGACCCGCGAGCAGAACGTCCGCCTCCGCCAGGGCCACGCCGAGGCGTACGCTGGACTGGTCGGTCAGGTGCGGCCGCTGCCCGGCGCCCGCGAGCTGCTCGACTACCTCACCCGGGCCGGCGTGCCGTGGGCCATCGCCACCAGCGGCTGGCTCGACAGCGCGCGCCCGGGGCTCGAGATGCTGGGAGTCGGCCCCGACAAGGCGGTCATCACGCGCGATCAGGTCCGCCACGCCAAACCGGATCCCGATCTCTTCCTCGCCGCCGCCGCCAAACTGGGCGCGCCGATCGAGGATTCCGCCGTGGTCGGCGACAGCGTCTGGGACTTGCTGGCCGCGCGGCGCGCGCGGGCGCTCGGGGTGGGACTGCTATCGGGCGGCTACGGGGAGGACGAGCTGATCCGGGCGGGCGCATACCGGGTCTACCAGGACCCCGCCGATCTCCTGCAGCACCTGGATGAGCTGGGGGTGCGGCACGGGGAGTGATCGCTTGAATCCAGTCATTCCCCGCCATTGACCACCCCTTGAGAACCGCCGGCGTGCCCGCGACGTTCTTATGGTATCACCAGCCCCGAGACCGCCATGCGCGCACGTCACAGCCTGCTTCTCCCCGCCCTTCCCATGGGCATCCTGCTCTCCGCCGCGGTGGCGCTGCTGGGCTGCAAGGCCTCGCCCGCCCGCGCCTCCGAGACGGCCGCCCTGCCGGCCGAGCCCGCGCCCGTCGGCATCGCGGCCGCGACCGATACCGCCGTGTTCGCCGGCGGCTGCTTCTGGGGAGTCGAGGCGGTCTTCGAGCACCTGAACGGTGTCTCGACCGCGATCTCGGGGTATGCCGGCGGAAAGGTCCGCTCGCCGTCGTACGAGGAGGTCAGCACCGGCACGACCGGCCACGCCGAATCCGTCCTGGTGGTCTACGATCCGTCGAAGATCTCCTACGACCAGCTGCTGCAGGTCTTCTTCACCGTCGCCCACGACCCGACCGAGCTCAACCGGCAGGGGCCGGACGTCGGCACCCAGTACCGCTCGGCCATCTTCTACAGAGACGCCGCCCAGCGCGACGCCGCCCAGGCGTACATCGCCAAGCTCGGCGCCGCCAAGGTCTACCGCGAGCCTGTCGTCACCGAGGTGAGCCAGCTCGGCGGGTTCAATCCGGCGGAGGACTACCATCAGGACTACCTGGCGCACCACCCGATGCAGCCGTACATCGTGATCAACGACGCGCCGAAGCTCGTCGCGCTGAAGCGGCAGGTCCCGGCGCTGTAGCGGGCGCCGGCGTAGCGGGCGGGCGCCGTTCGCACCGCAATGCCCGTCATCCCGAGCGCAGCGTGGGACCTGCTCCGCGGTCATCGAACCCTGGGTGAGTAGGTCCCTCGCTGCGCTCGGGATGACGGAGCTTCTGGGCAACGACCCTCCCGTCAACCATCGGGCCTGCTCGCCCGCCCTCCCCTACTCCACCCTCAACGCAATCGCCGGATCCACCCGCGTGGCCCGCCTCGCGGGGATCCACGTCGCCACCGCCGCGACGACGAGCAGCACCACCGCCAGCGCGAGGTAGGTCGCGGGATCGGCGCTCCCGACCCCGTAGAGCTGGCTCCGGATCACCCGCGCGCCGGCCAGCGCGAGCAGCAGGCCCGAGCCCAGTCCCAGGGCCGCGAGCCGAAGCCCTTCGCCGAGCACGAGACACCGGACAGCGCCCGGCGCGGCGCCGAGCGCGAGGCGGATCCCCATCTCCCGCGTG
>JBBRGH010000592.1:0-2085 GCA_038240915.1 Gemmatimonadales bacterium
CGGCCTCGCCCTTCAGCGCCAGGTACTTCGTGATCGCCGCGGTCAGCGACGTCTTGCCATGGTCGATGTGGCCGATCGTGCCGATGTTCACGTGCGGCTTGGTGCGCTCGAACTTCTTCTTGGCCACTGGACCAGTCTCACTCCATTGCTTGCGACGATTTCCCTGCCCCGACGGGCAAGGCTTCGCCAGAGATCACCACGTTCGGGGAGCCTAAGAGGTCGGCTGGAGCCCACAATCGGACTTGAACCGATGACCTCTTCCTTACCAAGGAAGTGCTCTGCCAGCTGAGCTATGTGGGCCCGAGGGCTTCGCGAAGTGGAGCCGACGACGGGACTCGAACCCGGAACCGGCGGTTTACAAAACCGCTGCTCTACCAATTGAGCTACGTCGGCGCGCACGGCAAACCGAAGCCAGCCGGTAGCGCCGGCGAATGATAGGTCGGGTCGCGGAAAAGGGTCAAGCACGGGGCCGCGACCGTTGGCCAAGCTCCGGCGCGTCCGGGCGTCAGCCTGGCAGCAGGTCCGTGCCCGCGTCGCCCGTTCCCGCCGGGAGCGGCGCATCCGCAGGGGCTGCCGCGACCTTCCCGAACGAGGCGCGGGACCGCTTCTTCAACGGCACCCCCGGCTCGGCGTCGTCCGCTGGCGCGAGGTCGATGGCGGGGCTCGGTGCGGGTTGCTTCTTGCGCGATCGTGCCTTCGCCGGGGGCTTCTTGGTGACGGAGGGCTCCTCGGCGATTGAGGGCTTCTCGGCCAAAGCCAACGTGCGGGGCTTGCCCGTTGGGACCTTTCGCGCCGGCTTCGGTGCCGGTACGGCCGGTGCCGCGGGAGCGGTCCCGCCGGCATCGCGCTGGCCAAGGACCTCGAAGAGCAGGAGCGAGCCCGCGACCGCCGCGTTGAGCGAGTCGATCGCGCCCCGCATCGGCAGCCGTACGAAGAGGTCGCAGCGACGCCGGACCGCCGGTGACAGACCGTGGCCCTCGCTGCCGACGACGAGCGCGACGGGACCTCGGAGGTCGGCATCGCGCGCCGCCAGGGCCGCATCGCCGTCCGAGCCGACGATCCGAACCCCGCGCAGGTGGAGGTCGGTCAACGTGGCTGGCAGGTCATCGACAGGCGAGAGGAGCAAGTGCTCCGTCGCCCCGGCTGACGCCTTCACGGCCGCCGGAGAAAGCGGCGCCTGGCGCTCGGTCGGGAAGACCACGCCGTGCACACCGACAGCCTCCGCGCTGCGGAGGAGCGTGCCGACGTTCTGCGGATCCTCGAGCGAGTCGAGGACGAGCACGAAGGCCGGCTCGCCGCGTTCGATCGAGCGCGCCAGGACGTCCTCGACGGACGCGAAGTGCCTGGCCTCGACAACGACGGCGACACCCTGGTGGCCGTCGAAGCCGGCGAGCGCGGTCAGCGAGCCGCCCTCGACCTCGACGATCGGGATCCGCAGCGTCGTCGCATGGAGCACGATCTTCTCGAGCGCCTGCCGGCGTTGTGGGGTGACCAGGAGCCGGCGGGCAGGCCGATTCGCAGCGAATGCCTCTTCCACAGGGCGGCGCCCGGCGACGAGCTCTTCACCCTCCTCCAGTGGCGGCGCCGGGGCGCCGGGTCGAACCGGGACATCGGGGTACTCGGGGCGGCGCCAGGGCTGGGGCCCACGCGCACCCGGAGTGCGTCCGGTTCGGTCCACCCAGGGCCGGCGTGGCGGTGGCGCACCCGGGCCGGACGTTGGCCCGGGCACATCGTCTCGCATGCGTGGCGGAACGCCTTCCCAGGGTGGCTGCGCCTCGCCTCTGGTCGGTGCCGGAGCATCAGGGCGCGGCCCGAACCGCGGGGGGCCGCCGGCGCCAGGACCGAAGGGGCGAGGTCCCCCGGCACGAGGACCGAAGGGTCGCGGGGCTCGCGCACCGGACCTCCCGGGCGGCGGGCCGCCGAAGCGCGGCGTTTCCGGGAACCCGGATGATTCCGGGCCACCCTCGAATCGCGGCGGGCGACCTTCCGGCGGGCGACCTTCTGCGGGACCGCCGCCGAATCCTGTACCTCGTCGTGGACCACTGCCTCGGAAGCCTGCGCCGCCGCCGCTGGGGCGTCCTCCGC
>JBBRGH010000593.1:0-2084 GCA_038240915.1 Gemmatimonadales bacterium
CAGTCAGGGTTTGTAACAGACCGTCCCGGGCCGCGGATGAGCTGACCACCGGAAAGCCGGCCAGGAGCATGAATGTCGATCCTACCGCCATTGCCCCTGGTCCCGGTGGCGCCAGCAGAGCGGCGTTGGCCAGACCGAGATCGGTCAGTCCCAGCCCGATCATGCCGCCCGCAAGTAACACTCGTGGCGAAAGCGTGAGCGCGGCGCGAGCGATCAGCACCCCCGCCAGCAGACCGCCGATCGCTTGCGCCGAGGCGAGGACGCCCGCGCCCGCCGCGCCGCCGTCCAGGATATCGATGACCAATGGCGTGAAGCCAACGCTGAAGGTACCCTCGCCGAGGAACCCGAGTCCGACGGCGATGAAGATGGTTCGCAGCACCCAGTCCCGGCCAACCAGCCGCAATCCTGTGCGCCACTCATTGACCATCCTGCCCCACGCCGATGCCCCGTCCCCGGGATCGTCTACCCGCTCGGGTCGCGCGCTGGCTCGGATGGCCATAATGAGCGTGGCCGAGAGGGCGAAACTCGCCGCGTCGACAATGACCACCGCCGGCAGCCCGCCGGCGGCATAGAGCAATCCCCCGGCCACCGGCCCGATGAGACGGCCGATGTTGTTGTTGAGCGCGTTGAGCGCGTTGGCGGTGACCAACCGCTCATCGCCTACCAGGCGGGGCAGGAAGGCTGACTCGGCCGGGTCGAAGATGAGACCGACGACGCCGGTGGCCGCTCGCACCAGGTAGAGCAGCCAGAGGAGATCAGGCGATGCCACGGCCAGCAGCGGCAGCAGGAGCGCGGCGCGTAACAGATCGGCCGCGACCATCGTCCGCTTGCGGTCCCAGCGATCGACGAACACCCCGGCGATCGACCCCAGGAGGACCCGGGGTAGGAGGGAAGCGGCGAAGACACCGCCGGTGGCGACGGCGGATCCGGTCAGGGTGTAGGCATGGAGCGGCAGCGCGATGATAAGCGCGAAGTCCCCGGCGACCGAGATGAGACCCGCCGTCCAGAGCAACGCAAAATCGCGATGGCGAAGTGTTGCGATCACGCGCTATCCCGGCGATCGAGCCGGCGCCCACCGCCAGCCGCACGTGTCAGGAGCCTGAACCGACCCTTCACCAGCGCCACGAGCGCATCCAAAAGATTATGAAACCGGTTCCTGGGATTGCCGGTCCGCCCCGCGTCCGTCTCGGTACGCGTCCCGGAGGAGCGCACGGGCTGAAGAGCGCATCAGCTCGATCGCCTCGTCGCGCGGGAGGCCAGCGACGTCGGTGAGCCAGACGAGCGCTTCGATCCCGGTGGTGGCACGGATCGCGAGGGCGAGGCGGTGCACCTCGGGGGCCGACATGGACTCGCCGAGTGGCGCCACGGCGTCCTCGATCCAGCCGATCACGCGTCCCCGGCGAAACGGCAGCTGATCTGGCTCAGTTGGACCTGGCTCGAGGGACAGGCGCAGCTGGGCGCGCAGGGCGGGCTCGTGCTCGAGGATCTGGGTGGTGAAGCGCTCGACCACGAGGTCGAGCTGCGCCGCCGGATCGGCGGGGGCGTCGCCATCCAGCAGCGAGCCCGCGGCGATCTCTGGATAGACCGCGGTCAGCAGCGCGCGCTGGTTGGTGAAGTAGCGATAGGCGGTGGTGCGCGAGATGGCGGCACGATCGGCGGCCTGCTCCACGGTGGGGCTCACTCCCTCCGCGAGCAACGCGCGCGTAGCGTCCAGCAGCGCGGCACGCGTGCGCGCCTTCTGGTTCGTCCTGCCGGTTTGCTCGTATGGGATTGACATACCCATCATGGTACTCTACTATTCATGGGCACCGCAGTCCCATGAAGCGCAACCGGGTGCGCTCGGTCAATGCCAGAAGCGGGAGGACAGATCATGACCGGCACCGCGACTATCTCCAGCGCCACCGGCGAGGCGTTCTGGTGGCAAGGCAGCCTGATGACCATCAAAGCCCGCGCCGCCGACACCGGCGGGGCGCTCGGTCTGGTCGAAGGCATCTTTTACCAAGGGTTCGGACCGCCACTGCACGTCCACCATCGCGAGGACGAGGGGATGCTCGTGCTCGAAGGCGAGATCCGCTTCCGCCGAG
>JBBRGH010000594.1:0-2084 GCA_038240915.1 Gemmatimonadales bacterium
TCGGCTTCGTTCCGACAGTCCTGGCCGAGCAGTTGCTCCGCGCGAGCTGGCCGGGGGGAACGGCCCTCAGGATCTTGCTCACCGGCGCCGAGTCGCTGCACCACCGGCCCCCTCCGGGATTGCCCTTCGTTCTGGTGAACAACTACGGCCCGAGCGAGTGCACGGTGGTGGCCACCTCGGGCATCGTCATGCCGGGCGCGGCCGGCGACGGATCCCCCACCATCGGCCGGCCGATCGCCAGTACCACAGTGCTCATCCTGGACGACTCCCTCCGCGCGGTGCCCCCCGGCGAGGCCGGCGAGCTGTGCCTGGCCGGCGCGGGGGTCGGGCGCGGCTATCGCAACCGGCCCGAGCTCACGGCCAGCCGGTTCGCGATCTACCGGCCAACCTCGGGCCCCCCGCTCCGCATCTACCGCACGGGTGACCGCGCCCGCCTCCTCGAAAGCGGCGAGATCGCCTTCCTCGGGCGGCTCGATGACCAGTTGAAAATCCGCGGCTACCGGATCGAACCGGGTGAGATCATTGCCTGCCTCGACCTCCACCCGGACATCGAGGCGAGCACCGTCGTGGCTCGTGACGACGGCGCCGCCGCGGGTCAGAGCTGCGGCGGGCCAGCCCTCGTCGCGTACGTGGTCGCGGCCCGCGGAGCCCGACCGACCGCCTCCGCCCTGCGCGGATTCCTCGCCTCCCGGCTCCCCGACTACATGATCCCGGCACATTATGTGACGATCGCCGCCTTGCCGCTCTCGGCCAACGGCAAGCTCGACAAGTCGGCGCTCCCCGCCCCCGGCCCCGACAATCAGCTGCCGAACGCGGTTACCATCCCGGCGGCGATCGACTCTCCGCACGTCGATCTCGAGCAGCGGATTGCCGCCATGGTGGCGTCGCTGCTGGGCCAGCCCTCGGTCGAACGTGAGGACAACTTTTTCATGATCGGGGGCCACTCGATGCTCGGCGTGCAACTTGTGGCGCGAATCCGGGACACGTTCGGCGTGAAACTGACCCTCCGGCAGCTGTTCCGCGCCCCGACGGTCGCCGCTCTGGCGGCGGAAGTCGCTGACCATACCAGGAACGCCGGAACCGGAGCCGTTACCAATTAAGGATGCCCATGCACCGTGAAGCCATTGATGCGCTCGACCAGGCAGCGGACGTTCCCTTGAGTCTCACCCAGCTCCTGGACCCGGACGTGCTCGCGAACCCGTATCCCCTCTACCATAGCCTCCGCACGCACGACCCCGTCCACTGGGACCCGTTTCTCCACGCCTGGGTGGTTACGCGGTACGAGGACGTCATCACCGTCCTCCACAAGTTCTCGGCGGAGCGCACGCCGCCCCCCGAGTACTTCGAAGCCCTGGGCGCACCTGAGGTCGGCCCAATTGCCCACGTGATGGTCAAGCAGATGCTCTTCATGGACGCGCCGGCACACACCCGGCTGCGGCGTCTCGCCGCGTCGGCATTCGCCCCTGCCCGAGTGCGCGCCTTGCGCGAGCACATTTGCCAGATCGCCGAGCGGCTGATCGACGACATTTGCGCCCGCGGAACCGGCCGGATGGACCTCCTGACCGACTTCGCCGAACCGCTGCCCGCCATTGTGACGGCCGAGCTGCTCGGCGTCCCCGCCGAAGACCACGGCCAGCTCAAGGACTGGTCCGTCACCTTTGCCGAGATGCTCGGAAACTTTCAGCATAATCCGGACCGGCTGGGGGACGTGCTCCGTGCGGTCGAGGGCATGACCGGGTACTTCCACGAGGCGATCCGGATCCAGCGGCAATGCCCGCGAGACGGGTTGATTCATGCCTTCATGACGACCGAGCTCGAGGGCGACCGTTTGACCGAAGAAGAGATCGTGGCCAATTGCATCGTCACGATGGTGGGCGGGCTGGAGACCACGACCAACCTGATCGCGAACGGCATGCTCTCGCTCCTGCGCAACCCTGACGAGCTCGAACGGCTCCGCGCCGACCGCGGGCTGACCTGCGCGGCGGTCGAGGAGCTGCTGCGGTATGAAAGCCCCAGCCAGCACACCGCTCGCCTCGCGCCCGAAGACGTGGTCCTGGGGGGAAAGAAGATCCGCAAGCGGCAGG
>JBBRGH010000595.1:0-2081 GCA_038240915.1 Gemmatimonadales bacterium
AGACCCAACGGCCATCGGGGGCCCAGGCGGGATCCACGTCATTGGATGGCCCCTGGGTGACGATCGTGACCGCGCCGGTCGTCGCATCGGCGCTCAGAATGTCGGAGTCGGTCTTCTCGATCCGGCGGAACAGCAGGCGGCGCCCGTCCGGCGACCATCGGGCGCCCACGTGATCCACGGCCTCGCTCGAGTCGGAGGTGAGCTGGCGGGGATTGCGCCCCTCGCCGTCCCCGATCCAGAGCCGGCGTGGTCCGGCCCAGGCGGCGTCGAACGCGAGCCGCTGCCCGTCCGGGGACCAGGCCGGCCCGAAGGCGTTGCTCACCAGCCGGTCCTCCCGGCCCGAGGCCAGGTCCAGGCTGTAGATGTCTCCGCCCTCGAAATACCAGCCGTTGAGATCACCGGGCTCGAGCTTGCCGCTGTCGGCCACCGCGCGGACGAAGACCAGCCCGCGGCCGTCGGACGACCAGGCCGGCTGGATGTTGTCCCGGGTGTCGCTGGTGACCCGATGCTCCTCGCCGGTGGCGACGGTGCGGACGAAGAGCTGGCGGAAGCCGCCCACGTCGCCCACGTAGGCCAGCCGGGCTCCGTCGGGCGACCAGGCGGGCCACTCCTCGACGCCTTCGCCGGTGCTGAGCTGGGCCATCTTCCGGGCGAAGCCCGAGGCCACCGCCCCGCCCGGTCCGGCGGTCCGGGCACCCCCGTCCCCGCGGCGGAACAGCAGCGCCGTCACGACCAGCGCCATGAGCAACAGCGCCAGCAGCAGCCCCCGGCGCCCGGCCGGCCGCGGGGCCTCGGCCTCCGCCTCGTCCAGCGCGGTGGAGAACGCGGCCAGCGAGGTGAACCGGTCCGCCGGATCCTTCGCCATCGCCGTCATGATGGCGCGCTCGAGGGACGGTGTCACCCGGCGGCGGTCCCGGATCGGCGGCGGCGGCTCGGTCAGGTGGCGTGCCACCACCGCGTGGGGCGTGGCGCCGGTGAACGGGGGCCGGCCCGCCACCATCTCGTACAACACGCAGCCGAGCGAGTAGATGTCGCTCCGGCCGTCCACCTCCCGATCGGCGCTGGCCTGCTCCGGGCTCATGTAGCTCGGCGTGCCCACCACCATACCGGCGCTGGTGATCCGGTCGTCGCCGGTGCCGAGCGACCGGGCGATGCCGAAGTCGGCGACCAGGGTGCTCCCGTCGAGCGTGAGGAGGATATTCTCGGGCTTGATGTCGCGGTGGATTACCCCGTGCCGGTGTGCGTACTCGAGCGCCTGGGCCGTTTCCCGCGCGATCCGGAGCGCGGCCGGGATCGTGAGCGGCGGCAACCGTCCCAGGCGTTCGCGGAGGCTCTGGCCGTCCACGTAGGGCATCACGAACCAGAGCCGGCCGCCGGCTTCGCCCGAGTCGAAGACCGGCAGGATATGCGGGTGCTGCAGCCGGGCGGCGACCTCGATCTCGTGGAGGAAGCGCTCGGGGGCCAGGTCGGCGGCCACCTCGCCCCGAAGCACCTTGAGCGCGATCAGCCGGCTGTGGCGCACCTCCCGGGCCAGGTAGACATTGGCCATGCCGCCGCGGCCGATCTGCCGCTCGACCACGTAGCGGTCGCCCAGCGCGTCGAAGAGCCCACGGTCCGGCGAACCGTTCAGGGATTCGTCCATGCGTCGCCTAGATGCGCTCGGTGGCCAGCACCAGCACCGCGAGCAGCGGACCGTGCAGCAGAATGGCTCCGGGAGCCAGAGCCCAGAACGCCCGCCGGTCGGTCCACCGCTCCCGGGCCGCACGGGCGAGCAGGTAGACCGAGAACGGAAGGTTGAGCAGCAGCGCCGTGACCAGCCCGGGCGCGTAGCCGCCGAACAGCACGACCGCGATCACCAGGTGCCAGATCGCGTTCAGCAGCACCGCGGCCTGGATCAGCAGCAGCAGCCAGACCGCGGCGCCGCTGGCGGGGCGCCGATCCGCCCACCAGGCCGCCGCGAAGGCGGCGGCGGTGACGACGGCCAGCGCGAGCCAGACCTGGCCGGTGGTGAGGGGCGCGGCCAGCGCCTGCCACCCGGCCGGCAGCCGCGCCAGCACCAATGGAAGGTAGCGAGGAAAGAA
>JBBRGH010000596.1:0-2065 GCA_038240915.1 Gemmatimonadales bacterium
CGTACCAGATGCCCCTCCAGAATTCGAAGTGGAGGTGGCAGCCGGCCGCGTCTCCGGTCTGGCCGACGTAGCCGACCTTCTGGCCGGCGCTGACCACCTGCCCGGGCCTCACCGCGGCGGGCTTGATCAGGTGCATGTAGACGAAGTCGGTGTGGGTGTGGACGTTGTGGAGGACGACGTAGTTGCCCGCCGCGCCCTCGTAGGCGCGGTAGCGGACTCTCGCCTTGCGGATCGAGACCAGCCTGGTCCCGCAGGCGGCGCCGATGTCCTGGCCCTGGTGGGTGTGGCCGCTTCGCGCCGCACCGAAGCGCGACCCGGAGCCGCCGAAGGTGTGCCATCCGCGCACCGGGAAGACCTCCTCCGGAATCGCGCTCGGGGGGAGGATCTCGAGCTTGCGGCGGGATCGGTTGGAGACGTTGCCGCGGCTGTCGATCACGTAGGGCCTGCTGGCGATCGCGCCCTTGGGGACGACCGCCTTTGCCCGCTGGAGATCCCGGGACTCATAGCGGGCCCGAAGCGGCCCGTCCTCGCCGCGGAAGACCACCCTTGTGACCCGGTCGAGGAAGGCACCCTTGACCTTGACGGTGGCGCCGGGAGTCGCCTGGTGCCCCGAAACGCAGCGGCTGACGCAGACCACGTCGTCGACCTTCGGCTTGGCGGGCGCACGCACCCCGCCGGAGGAGGCGCTCGCCGCGGAGGCGGCGGCGGGCAGGAGCACGGCCGCGGCGCAGCTCGCCGTTAGAGCCAGGGAGAAGCGGGTATGGACGTACACGAACGGCCTCTCTTTCTCGAGCCTGCGGGGTTAGCTGTCGGGCTCGCGCTGAAAGAGCTGCGCTACGGACTGATCCGATTCGCCCCCGGAGATTCAGAGAGATCTCCACTGGGTCCCCCGCTCCACTCCCGGCGTGCCGGGAGGGATTAGGCGTGTCTCGCGGGGGAGTATACGTAAGTCTCCGGCGAGTGCAAGGTTGGCGTTTACTCACATAAGTGCTGCCTGCTGCTCAGGCCTGCCCCGGTGCGCTAAAGAGAACGACCATCGAATCCCCCGTCCCCAGCCTCGACCTCGATCTCGAGAGGCTCGTCCTCGGCGCTCCCCCGACTCCGGTGCGGGCGCTCGCGGGCGCCTCCGCCCGCGGCGAGGCACAGGTCTGGATCAAGGACGACGGCCTCTACGGCCGCTACGCCGGAAACAAGGCCCGCAAGCGTGAGTGGCTGCTCGGCGACGCCAGGCGCCGGCGCCGCGGCACGGTAATCACCGGAGGGGCTATCGGGACCAACCACGGCCTGGCGACGGCGCTGTATGCCCGCGAGCTGGGAATGCGGGCCGTACTCGTCCTCGTCCCCCAGCCCGAGGACGACCACGTCCGCTCACAGATCCGGAAGATGCGCGCCAGCGGCGCCGAGTTGCGCTTCGCCGGCGGCAAGTGGCGCGCCTTCTGCCTTGCGGGAGCCCTAGTCGTTGCGCGCTCCTGGCCCGACCTGCGGCCCCCCTACCTGATCCTTCCGGGAGGCTCCATGCCGCTGGGTTGCATCGGCTACGTCGAGGCCGGGCTCGAGCTCGGACGCCAGGTCGCCGCCGGAGAGGTCCCCGAGCCCTCCCACATCGTCGTCGCCCTCGGCAGCGGCGGCACCGCCGCCGGCCTCCTTCTCGGGCTGAGGCTGGCCGGGCTGCGCTCCCGCCTCGTCTGCGTCCTGGTCAACGACCTGACGCCGCTCAGCGCACGCGGTGTCGCCAGGCTCGCCCGCCGCACTCAGTGTCTGATCCGGCGCCACTCGGTCGGCGGGCCCCTGCCACGGATCGGTCTTCGCGGCTCCGACCTCGATCTGGAGACCGCCTGGCTCGGGCCCGGCTACGGGCACCCGACCCCGGCGGGCGCCGAGGCGATTGCCGCGCTCGCCGGTGACGGCGTCGTGCTCGAGCCCGTCTACACGGCAAAGGCGGCGGCCGCCCTACTCGAGATCAACCGCAGAGGGGACTTCGGCTCCGGGCCGGTGCTCTACTGGCACACCTACAGGGCCCCAGACTGAATCCTCGGAGCGCGGTGGACGACGTTTGCCGCGATCC
>JBBRGH010000597.1:0-2063 GCA_038240915.1 Gemmatimonadales bacterium
AGGCTCGGCCTCGACGCTGGACCGCTGGAAGAGTTACGCCGCGGCCCTGTTCCTGCCCGAGCCGCTGCAGGCAACCAGCGCGGCGCTGACGGGCCTGGGCGGCACGACGCGCGCGCTGAGCCCGTTCGCGGCGGTGGATCCGCAGATCCAGCTCTCCATCAACGCAGGCGACGGCCAGACGGCGGTGGTCGGGACCAACGTTGCGGTGGCGCCGTCGGTGCTCGCGAAGACGAATCTCGGCACCAAGGTCCCGGGCGTGCCAGTCGCGTTCGCCGTGACGGCCGGCGGCGGCACCATCAGCCCGACGACTACCGTGCCCACCGACGTGAACGGCGTGGCCGCCGCGACGTCGTGGACGCTCGGGACGAACGCCGGCGCGAACACCGCGACCGGAGCCGGGCAGGCGATCTCGCAGCTCAACTATTTACCGACATCGGTGACCTTCAATGCCACGGGGGTTACAACCAAGACGATCGGCTACGGGGCGACCGACTGGAAGTACATCCTTATCGGAAGCACGCCTCCGTCAAACTCGACGACCGACTACCCGGGCAGCACCTGGTACACGCCCGCGTTCCTCGCCACCGCATGGTTGCCGGGCGCAGCGCCGTTCGGCTCGTACCCCTCCGCGGGCTGCACGGTCTTCAACACGAATCCACCCGCCGTGGCCAACAGCTGGCCGGCGGGTGTGAGCGGAACCATCGCCGATTCGGCCAGCGGGAGTTCCATCCTGCTCCGGAACACGTTCACGGCCTCCGCGGGCAGCAGCCTGGTGGTGGAGGCCGCCATCGACAACGACCTCCAGGTGTTCATCGATGGACACAACGTCACGAGCGGTTCCGGCGTGGTCTTCACCGCGAATGCCAATACGGACCCGGGGGTCGCTGGGTTCTGGAACAATCCGAGCTATGTCAACGGGTTCCGCGCCCACGGCGGGTGTGCGCAGCAGGGTGACGGGGCCTTCTCGATCCCGGGCAGCTTCCTCAACGCCGATGGAATCCACACCATCGCCGTCTACGCCCGCGATTACGGCGGTGCAGCGTACGTGGACGTCAAGGTGACCGTTCGCCCCCGGTGATCCTCCAATAGGGGCGGAATTCAGACTCCTCATCGCGCAAAGGGCGGCTCGCAAGAGCCTCCCTTCTGCCTTCAGGCACGAGGTGCCGAGCATCCGGATACCTATTGAGCGCTGCTACCCGCCTTCACCACCGCCCGAATATCCTCCGCCCACCCCGCCGCATCCTCCGGCGGCACGAACGACCAGCTCTCCGCTGCCCCCCCGCTCCCCGCACTGATCCGCACCCGCGGCCCGTCCCGCCGCACCTGCACGAACCGCCGCGTCCTCGGTGTGATCTCCAGGCCTAGCTTCTCGTTCTTGTGGATGATGACGCTCTGCTTCGTCACGAGGATCGAGGCCTTCCGGTCCTCCCACCCCGCCGCGCGGCTGCCCGCCTCGTGGGTGTAGCGGAAGATCAGGTCGTCCGCGCGGCGGACGATCCCGCCCTCCGCGTCGAGCCGTTGCTGCTGGGCGGGGGTGATCGCGCCGGTCTTCTCCTGGCAGGCGGAGACGAGGGCGACGACGACGAAGGCGGCCAATGCGGCGTGAAGTCGGACGGTGCGGCGAGACATCGGACTCTCCTGTACCCGTAGGTCGTCCCCCAATCCTACACCCCGCCGAGCTTCCGCACCTCCCCCATCACCCGCCACTCAGCCGGTGGTGAGCTTCCGGACCTCGCCCATGACCCGCCGCTGTGCCGTCCCGTCTTTGACCGCGAGGAAGATGGTGTCATCCCCCGCGATCGTGCCCACAACGTCCGGCCAGGCCAGCCGGTCAAGCGCCACCGCCACCCGGTTGGCCTCGCCGGGCGGGGTGTGGAGGACGACGAGCGCCTCGCCCGCCGGCTCCGCGGTGAGCACACCGTCCGGGATCCGGCGCTCGTCGGGGTCCACCGGGGCCGCCACTGACGCCGGTCGCCGGTAGGCGCCGTCCACCTTGATCAGCCGCAGCGCGGCGATGTCCCGGCTCACCGACGACTGCGTCACCTCCCAGCCCTCCGCCACGA
>JBBRGH010000598.1:0-2060 GCA_038240915.1 Gemmatimonadales bacterium
CTCATCTCGGGACCGCTGGGCGGGACCAGCGTCGCGAGAATCTGGAAGGCGGCTTCCCGGTCGGCCCCGGCGTTGGCGGCGGCTTCCTGAGCCAGGCGCTCGGCGCGATGATAGGCGGCGTGAAGGTCGCCGGCCAGGCGCTCCGAGGCCGCCGTAATCCGCCGCTGTCGTTGCTCCGGCCAGTGGCGCTCGATCGCCGAGAGCTGCCACTCGGCCGACGCCATCACCACGCCGAGGAGCACCAGGACGGCCGCGAGCCCGCGCCGGCGCCAGCCCGTGAGTGGCCGGACCAGCACCAGGCTCGCCACCAGCATCACGCCCATGGCGCCCACCCAGATCCACGCGGGGTGGCGCACCCATTCCGCGGCCGCGCCGGTGGCGGCGAGCACCACCATCACCCACGACCACGCGCGATGACTCAAGCCGTTGGCCCCTGGCGCTTGAAGGAGATGACTCCCGGTGCCGTCCGCGAACGGCTGCAGGAGCGGCCCAGCATGGTCGTGCCGGTGGGCACCACCGAACAGCACGGCCCCCATCTGCCGCTCGGCTGCGACACCGTGATCGTCGAACATCTCGCCGACGATCTCTCGGCGAGGTTCGGGATCCTGCGGACGCCGACGGTGGAATACGGCGTCCACGCGCCGACCCACGCGTTCCCGGGCGGCGCCTCCCTGCGGCGCCGCACGCTACATCGGGTCATGAACGAACTTATCGAGTCCTGGGAAGAGGGTGCAGGTGTCAAGGAGTTCGTCATCCTCACCGCCCAGGCGAGCGAAGCCCATCTCGAAGCCTTGAGCACCATCCGGACCGACAGCGCCACGGTGGCGGTGATGGACGTCTTCAGCCTCGATTTCGGACCGCTCCTCGAGCGCCCGGGGGCGCCCATCCAGGGCGGCGAGCTCGACACCTCCCTGATGCTCTTCCTCGCACCCGAACTGGTGCACATGGAGCTGGCCCGGGATTTCGCCGTGACGCCCGAAATGCTCGGACGGTATCGTCCGGGGCACAGTCGCCGGCTGCCCGCGGGCTCGCCCGGCTCGGTCGGATTTCCGAGTCTCGCCTCCGCCCAAAAGGGCGAAGTGCTGTATAGATTCATCCTCGACCGGATCAGCAGTTGTCTGACCGGACCCTGACGCGACTGGAGACGGCATGCGCCGCGCGGCACTGTTGATGTTGTTGCTGCCCGTCCTGCAGGCGGCCGCACAGGAACCGCCCCTCGAAACGAAATTGACGATCAAGCAGGCCGGGCAGGAGATCGGCCGCGAGGAATTCACCTTTCGGCCGACCCGCGCGCGCGGTCTGCCAGGTTCGACGATCATCGCCGCCGCGCGTTACCCCGCCACCGGCCCCACGACTCGCCTGGCCGCAACGCTCGAACGGACGCCCGACTCGGCGCTGGCCAAGTTCCAGCTCGATGTCGAGAGCAACGGGGTCGTAACCGTCATTCTCGCGGCCGGCTCGGGGGCGCGGCTCATCGTGCGCACCGTGGCCAAGGGGTCCGAGTCCGGCCGCGAGCTCCCCGGCGGGCCCGATGTCGTGCTCCTGGACGACCAGGTGTTTTCGCTCTACATGCCCGTCGCCGAGCTGGCGACGGCCGCCGGGCGGACGTTGACGGCGATCTTTCCGCGGAGCGGCAAGCGCGCGACGTTCAGCGCGCGCCGCGACTCCGGCGCTCCCGGCGCCGCCAGTCAGGTCAGCCTGAGTGGCGACATCACCGGAACGCTCGTCACCGACGCGCGGGGACGGCTGGAGCGGCTAGAGCTGCCGGCCAAGAACACAGTCGTGGCCAGGGCCGAGTAACCACCCTCCCCAAGTCGTTCACCGACAGCAGGTAGAGCATGCTTCGTCGCAACCTGAACCCTGGGCTGCGAGGCGCCCGTATTGGGCCCGGCCAAGACCTCACCGACAAAGGGCTGACTCCATGATCCGTTGGATCGGTTGCCTGGCGCTGCTCGCGCTGTGCGTGCGAGATGCGCGAGCGCAGGACACGACTACCATGCGCCGCCCCGAGCAAGCGCCGAGGGACACCACCGCCGCCCTCCGTCCAGCGGCGGCGGTGA
>JBBRGH010000599.1:0-2058 GCA_038240915.1 Gemmatimonadales bacterium
GGCGACGGCCGCGTCGTCCTGATCGTCGAGGATGAGTCGAACGTCCGGTCCGTCGCCGCGCGCACGCTCCGCGAGGCGGGGTACGTCGTGCACGAGGCCAATCACGGCGGTGAGGCGCTCGACCTCCTCCGCGGAGCGGTCGAGCGGGTGGATCTCGTGGTGACCGACGTCGGCATGCCGGTCATGGGCGGCGAGGCCCTGGCCGGCCGGCTCCAGGCGGACCGACCCGGTCTGCCGATCCTGTTCATCTCCGGCTACATGGAGTCGGTGGCGGCCGGGCCGCTCCTGCTGAAGCCGTTCACTCCCGATGAGCTGCTCCGCCGTGTCGGCGAGCTGCTCCGGGCGGATGCGCCAGCGGCAGTGAGCGTAGCTGCGCCCGGCCCGCCTTCCGGGTAGCTTCACCCTCGATGCCTCGCGTCCTGCGCTCCCCCGGGTTCGTGCTCGCCACGCTGGCGGCCTTCGTGCTGATGCAGCCGGCCGCCTGGTGCTCGGCGCTCTGCCTGCTTGAGGGGAACCATCATCCGGCGGCGCCGGTCGCGGCCGGCGCCGGCCATGCGAGCGCCACCCTCGGCGGCGCCGACTGCCACACCGCGGAGAGCGGCGCGCTCCATCGCGCGCCACTGCCGGCACTCTCGCCCATGGCGCCCGCCGGAGCCCTGGCCGTGGCCACCGCCCCGTCCCGCTGGGTTGCGCCGGCCCGCTCGCTCGTGACATCGCCCGCCGCCGTCTCGCCCGCCGCCGAGCCACCGCCTCCCCGCCTGGTCTAGCTCCGACAACAGAGTGGATGTCCGCGCCCGACGGCATCCGTCGGCGCGTTGCGTGCCGCAACCTCGCGGTCCACGCAAGGGCCTCAGACCAGGGAGACACGACATGCGCGGACTGGTGCGTTCCGGCCACCTCGCGATCCTCATCCTCGGCCTCACCGCCGGCCGGGCAGCCGGCCAGGGCAAGCCCGACCAGCCGGTCAGCCTTGGCGAAAACGGCGACGTCGAGCCCGTCACGGGGGAAGACCAGCATGCGCTGGCGATCTCGGGGTTCGGCGTCGGGCAGTACACCTTGGATGGCAAGACCAGCGACAACGCCTTCACCGCCGGGAAAGTGGCGGTGTCACTCTTCCGCGAGCTGACCGACAACCTGTACGTCTTCGGCCAGCTCACCACGTCGATCGAGAGCGAGGGCGGGGCGGACCCGGCCACCGAGATCGAGATCGACAACCTGCTCGTGAGCTTCACGCCGCAGGGCGCGTCGAACATCAACCTGACCTTCGGCACGCTCGACGCACCGATCGGGTTCGAGCGCGACGACGAAGTGCTGCTCTTCACCCCCACGACCTCATTCAACTTCGAGCTGGCGCGGCCGGCCAAGCTCACCGGCCTGTTCGGGACCTGGACGCTGAGCCGGCGGGCGGACCTCACGGCGCTGGTGGCGAACGGCTGGGACTCGCCGGTGGATCCCAACCACGGTAAGACCGTCGGCGCGCGGCTCGGGGTGCTGCCGGCCGAGCGCGCGAGCGTGGGTCTGAGCGCGCTCTACGGCTCGGAGGGCGACGCGGGTGAGACCAACGACCGCCTGTTGCTCGACGCCGACTACGCGTTCGAGCCCGGCCCCGGCTGGATTGTGGCGGGCGAGGCGAACTACGCCAAGGACTACGACCTGCCCGACGGCGGCGACGCGAGCTGGGCGGGCGCGATGGTGCTGGTCCACCGCCAGGTGGCCCGGCGCTTCGGGATCGCCGCGCGCGCCGAGGTGATGGACGACAAGGACGGCACCCGCACCGGCCAGCCGCAGACGCTCACCTCCTGGAGCATCGCGCCGATCTACTCCCTCGGCGTGGGCCGCGAGGGGATCTTCGCCAACGTCCAGCACACGACGTATCGCATCCCGCGCTTCCAGGTGCGGGGCGAGATCCGGGTGAATCACTCGGACGTGCCGTTCTTCGAGACCTCCAGCGACGAGCTGAGCCGGTGGGGCGTGCAGTATACGGTCCAGCTCGTCACCACCTTCTAGGGGGAGCCGCGATGGGTCTCTACAGCCTGCTTCAGGCCGACCGTTCGGTGA
>JBBRGH010000600.1:0-2049 GCA_038240915.1 Gemmatimonadales bacterium
CGTCGAACCGGCGGGCGGAGGTGAGGATGAGCGAGGCCTGCTCGAGGATGCTGAAGCGCCGCGAGAGGGATTCGGCGTCGGACCGGGACAACTCCAGGGCTTCGGCTTCCGGGAGCCGGTCGTGCAGCCGGGCGGCGAGCACGCCGGCCACCAGGGCGGACGCCACCACGGCCAGCAGGCTGATGGCGTCCGCCTGGTCGTACCGAAGCGGCTGGCCGGGCGCAGAGAAGTAGTGCAGCGCGTAGAGCGCGGTTACCGCCACGCTCACCAGCGCCGGTCGGATGCCGGCGATGTACGCCGAGTAGACGACGGTCAGCACCAGGACCGGGAACGGCGCCCGGATCCCCGCACCGTGCTTCCGGAGGACGTCGAGGAACACCGCCGTGGCCAGCGTGAGGAGCGGGCCGCGGACGCAGGCCGCGATCCGGGCCCAGTCCGGCCGGTCCCCGACCACCAGGCGCAGCAGGCCGCGGCGCAACGGGAGGCTGGGCGTGGCGCCACTCTGGGTCATGGGCTCCATCCGCGGCGGGAGGCACCGGTTGGGGTCGAACGGCAGGGGATCAGGCGTGGACCATCCGTAAGGTCGAGCCGAGGCGGCGACAAATCTGTGACGGCCCCCACACCCGTCTTGCCGATGGGCCGACGGCACGGTATGCTATCGGCACCCAACCCGCATATGCGCCGCCTGCCGGCCCGGAGCCGCCCGGGCGCGCGCTGACCCGCGTCTCTCCATCGTCGGTCCGAAAGGAAGCCTGCCTATGCCGGTATTCAGTCGGCTGCGTCCCACCCTGGTAGTCCTCGGGCTCCTCCTCGCCGCCCTGCCCGCCCGTCTGGCGGGCCAGGCGCAAGCCACCACCGGCGTGATCCGGGGAGTCGTGACCGACTCCACCGGCGGCACCCTGGCCGGCGCGTCGGTCACCCTCCGCAACGCCGAGACCAACGCCGAGCGGGTGCTGACCACCAACGAGCGCGGCGTCTATGTGGCCACCCTGCTTCGGGTCGGCACCTACGACGTGACCGCCCGGGCGCTTGGCTTCCAGGAGTCCCAGAAGACCGATCTCACACTCCGGCTGGGCGAAACGCTCGACCTTCCCTTCGCGCTCACCCCCCAGGCGGTGCAGCTGCAGGAGATCACGGTGGCCGCGGCGGAGCCCGCGGTGGACGCGACCTCCTCGGAGAGCTCCACCCGGCTCGGCGTGGAGGCGGTCGAGGGCCTGCCGAACAACGGCCGCAACATCTTCAACTTCACCACCCTGACGCCGAACGTCGCGATCGTGCAGGGCCCGGATGGAGACGAAATCAGCATCGGCGGCCAGCGCGGCATCCACAACAACGTGTCGGTGGACGGCGCCGACTTCAACAATCCGTTCTTCGGCGAGCAGCGCGGCGGCCAGCGGCCGGCGTTCACCTTCAATCTCGACGCAGTGCAGGACTTCGTGGTGGTGGCCGACGGGGCCAACGCCGAATTCGGCCGCTCGGGCGGCGGCTTCGTCAACGTGATCACCAAGTCCGGCACCAACGCGCTCCACGGCTCGGCCCACTACTTCGGCAAGTACGACGCCCTCTCGGCCGATTTCAGCCATACCAGCCCGGGGGGCTCCGTCAGCGGCTTCAGCCCGGACTTCGCCCAGCACCAGTTCGGCGCGACGCTGGGCGGCCCGCTGGTTCGCGACAAGGCGTTCTTCTTCCTGGCCTACGACCAGCAGGTGTACAACGAGACCAAGCAGACCGACCGGCTGGGCCTGATCGACCCGGCGCTGCAGAATTTCGTCAACACCAGCACATTCGGCGGCAGCTCGGCGCCCCTGGCCGGCGACTTCGGCCCCATCAGCCGGACCAATGACGCCAACGCCCTGCTGGCCAAGCTGGACTTCCGGCTGAGCCAGAAGCACAGCGCCTCACTCAAGTACAACTACACCCGTTCCAGCCAGAAGAACGGCACCTTCGACGTGGACTTCTGGGGCCGGAGTGCCAACGGCCTCGAGAACGACCACTCCCACGCGGTGAACGGGAGCCTGACCTCGCTGTTCAACTCGTCGGTGTCGAACG
>JBBRGH010000601.1:0-2046 GCA_038240915.1 Gemmatimonadales bacterium
GCAGTTGCCGCCGCCCGCGCCGGCGCACGGCGATCCCCCGAAGGTCCCGTCACCGACCTGGCCGGTCCCGTTCCATCCAAGCATCCAGATCTGCCCGGTCGTGTCCAGGAGCGCCGTCGTCAGTCCCAGGTTGCTGACCGCCGCGAGCGACGGGACACCGGCGGGCGCGACGGGATCGAAGACCGCAGAGGTGGTCGTCCCGTTGCCTCGCTGCCCGTAGCCGTTGTGGCCCCAGCACAGCGCCGTGCCGCCTTTGAGCGCGCAACCGGCGTAGTACCCGACGGTCACCGTGTCCGCGAGGACCTGCCCAGTCTGGGACACGAAGTTCGTCGGAACGTTGTGCGGAACGGGATCGCACCGCGTGAACCGGCAGCCCGCGGCACCGGCGGTGGGGAAGAACGAGTAGCCCGGGCCAAGCGCCGGATCGACCGAGGCCTGGCCCCAGCAGGAAGCGACGCCGCCGGGCCCGGCCACGCAGACGGTGGCGTAGTTCTCGGCGCTCGAGCTGACGGCCAGATCCGTGACGCCGCTCGCGCGCTTGGTGGGCTGCCAGTCCTTGCCGCCCACGGGCGACTTGAGCTCACCGTCGAGGTTGGTCCCCCAGCAGTAGACGTCCCCCGTGGTCGCGAGAACGCACGCCGTGTAGCTGGAGACAGCGAGCTTCTTCGCGATCACCCCCTGGGGAAGTGCCACGGGCTTGGGCGTGACCGAGCACGGCCCCTGTTGCCCGGTGTTCGGTCCGCCGGCCTTGGCGCAGGTGGGATCGGTCGCGGGATCGTGGCCGAGCAGATCGCTCTGGTTGCTTCCCCAGCACTGGACACCTCCCGTGACCTGGAGAGCGCAGGTGGCCTCGGAGCCGACCGAGACGGATACGGCGTCGGTGACGCCGACCACCTTCGCGGGCACGGTCTGGCATTTGTCCGACATGAAGGCGCACGCGGCGTTGGCCTTGCTGGGATCGACGCCCACCTCACCCCAGACGTCACGTCCCCAGCACCACACCTCGCCGCCCGCGAGCACGATGCACGTGTCGATGGAGCCCCCGCCGACGTCGACCGGGACATTCCCGCACACGCCGTTCGCGCAGCCATAGCCTGCTGCGCAGGTCTTGCCGCACGCGCCGCAGTGGTTCGGGTTCTTGGCCACGTCGACGCACTCGGTGCCGCAGATGTAGCCGCCTTCGCACGTGGGAGCGTCGATGACGATGGGGCCGTCGACGCGCGCGTCGTTCACGCTCGTGTCGCCACCGCCGTCCGTGCCCGGGTAGCCCGAGGAGTAGTCGTCGAGGCCCGACAGCGTGCACGCCCCGAGCGCCGCAAGGGCCGCGAGGGGAGCCACGGCGAGAATGGCTCGACTCATCGCCAAGAGGTTAGCACGCCGCGATGGTCGCCCGAGCACCCGGGGGTGAGGCTCACTTCTGATCGTAAGCCCACTTCGGGCGCGGCTTCTCGGGTGGGCGCAGCTCGCAGCCTTCGTTCTTCTTCAACGGTCCGTCCTGCACCAGGTACCCGTCGTTGATCCCCGGCTTGCCAAGGATCTCCGTCGGGCCCTTGCAGCCTTGCGCGATCCACGTCGCGAGAATGGACATCTCCTCGTCGGTCATCGACGGCAGGCCCATGGGCATGCCGGGGCGCTTCTTGGGGTACGCCGGGCGCTCGTAGTCGCCGAACGCCGGCACGTGATCGCGCTGCTCCTCGACGCGGCGGTCCATCATGGCCTGCAGCACCGGCGCCATGGCCTCACCAGGGCGGACCACGAGCACGGAGTAGCGCTTCCCGTCCAGACCGACGGCGCCGTTCACCAGCGCCTCGTAGGTGCGCATGGCGAGACCGATGCCCGCGTAGCCGAATCCCCCTCGGTTTCCGGGGCCAGTGTCCTTCTCGTAGTCGTTCATGTGGCAGTGCACGCACACCTTGCCGAGGACGCGCTCCTTCATCTCGGTGTACGGCACCGGCCGGCCGAGGATGGCGGGCGGCTTGATGTCGTAGGTGGCCGGGGCGGCGAGCAGCTCGGGATCGCCGAAGAAGAGGAAGTCGCGAATGGCCT
>JBBRGH010000602.1:0-2044 GCA_038240915.1 Gemmatimonadales bacterium
CTTTCCACCCGCAGCGAGGAATTCCGCACCCGCTGGGCGGCCCACAATGTGCGCCAGCACTACACCGGCATCAAGCATCTGCGGCACCCGGTGGTCGGGGACCTCCACCTCATGTACGAGGCCCTGGAGCTTCCGGCCGACGACGGGCTGTCGCTGCTCGTCTACGCCGCCGAGCCCGGTTCAACCACCGCGGACGCCTTGCGGCTGCTCGCCAGCTGGGCCGCGACTCAGATGTCGGAGACGCAGCCGGAACAGCCGCAGCAAACCGCCGCTACCCAATCAGGGCCAGCACCGCTCCAGCAGTAACGACGCCGCCGGCCTCCGCGAGGAGGCCCGTGAGGGTCCCGCCGCGGTGGGCGGCCACCTGGGTTTCCATCTTCATCGCTTCCAGCACGACGACGGGATCCCCCGCCGAGACCTCGGCGCCCGGTGCGACGAGCCACTTCACCACGGTGCCGGCCATGTCGGCGCGCAGCTCCCCGGGATCAGCGCCGGCAGCTCCGCCGTCGGACGCTCCCTCCACGGAAACCCCCGCAGGAAGTGGGCCGCCCGAGCGGGCCCAGCCGTCCAGCAGGTCCGCGGGCAGGCCGACGGCCATCCGGCGGCCGTCCACCTCGACCGTGATGGTGCGGCGTTCGCCGTCGGGCGCTGTGGTGCTGTACTCAGGGTCGGCAGAGATGGAGCTACTGTCGGCGAAGTCGGTTTCGATCCAGCGGGTGTGGATGCCGAGGCCGTCCTCGGAGGTGAAGTCCGGGGATTCGAGCACCGCGCGGTGGAACGGCAGCACGGTGGCCACCCCGGTGATGCTGATTTCGGCGAGGGCCCGGCGGGCTCGGCGCAGCGCCTGCTGCCGGTCGGCGCCCGTGACGATCAGTTTCGCCAGCAGCGAGTCGAACTGCGGCGGCACGAAGGAACCGGAGCGGACGCCGGTGTCGAGCCGGATGCCGGGGCCGGTGGGGCCGTGGAACTCCTCGACCGTGCCGGGCGAGGGCAGGAAGCCACGCCCGACGTCCTCTGCGTTGAGCCGGAATTCGAAGGAGTGCCCGCGCGGCGCCGGGTCCTCCGTAATGCGCAGCGGTTCCCCGGCGGCGATGCGGAACTGCTCCTGGACGAGGTCGATCCCGGTGGTTTCCTCGGTGATGGGGTGCTCCACCTGCAGGCGGGTGTTGACCTCGAGGAACGCCACGGTGCCGTCGGCGGCGACCAGGAATTCCACGGTTCCGGCGCCGGAGTAGCCGGCTTCGCGGCAGACGGCCTTGGCGGCGTCGTAAATCTGGCGGGTCTGCTCCTCGCGGAGGAACGGCGCGGGGGCCTCCTCCACGAGTTTCTGGTGCCGGCGCTGGAGCGAGCAGTCGCGGGTTCCGACGACGACGACGTTGCCGTGGGTGTCCGCGAGGACCTGCGCCTCGACGTGCCTCGGACGGTCGAGGTAGCGCTCCACGAAGCATTCGCCACGGCCGAAAGCGGCGACGGCCTCGCGGACGGCGGAGTCGAAGGCTTCCTCGACCTCGTCGAGGGCGCGGACCACCTTCATGCCGCGGCCGCCGCCGCCGAAGGCCGCCTTGATGGCCATCGGCAGGCCGTGCTGTTCGGCGAAGGCGCGGGCCTCCGCGGCGGTTTCCACGGGGCCGTCGCTGCCGGCGACGAGCGGTGCGCCGGCGCGGACGGCGGCCTCGCGGGCGGTGATCTTGTTGCCGAGCAGACGGATGGCGTCCGGGGTGGGGCCGATCCAGGTGAGCCCGGCGTCGAGGACGGCCTGGGCGAATTCGGCGTTCTCGGACAGGAAGCCGTAGCCGGGGTGGAGGGCGTCGGCGCCGGATTCAGCCGCGGCGGCGAGGAGCTTGGGGATGTTCAGGTAGGTGTCCGCGGGCGAGTTGCCGCCCAGGGCGTAGGCCTCGTCCGCGGCAGAGACGTGCAGGGCGTCGGCGTCGATGTCCGCGTAGACAGCAACGGAGGCCAGCTGGGCGTCGTCGCAGGCCCGGGCGATCCGGACGGCGATTTCACCGCGGTTGGCGATCAGGACCTTGCGCATCAGTAACTCGCT
>JBBRGH010000603.1:0-2039 GCA_038240915.1 Gemmatimonadales bacterium
GTCGGCCAGCGCCCGGGCGCTGTCCACGTGGATCGAGTCGATCACCGGAATCAGCAGGATGTGACGGGCCTGAACCTCGCCCGGCTGGATCCGCTCCACCTGGATGATGTGGTACCCGAACGGCGACTCCACCGGATCGGATACGACGCCCGGCCGGAGCGCGAACGCCACCTTCTCGAACTCCGGCACCATGACGCCGCGCCGAAACCAGTTGAGCGAGCCACCCTGATCCTTCGAGCCGGGGTCCTGGGAGAACCGCTTGGCCGCGGTGGCGAAGTCGGCCCCGCGGCGGAGCTCGAGCACGAGCGAATCGGCCTGCTGCCGGGTTCGCGCCTTGGCCGCAGGCGAGGGCCGGGGCGCGATCACGATCTGGCGGAAGGACATCGTGGCCGGGCGGTTGCCGAGCGCACCCTTCTGCTCGGTGAAGTAGGTCCGCATTTCCTGCTCGGTCGGTGGGACCGGCTTGAGCTTGCCGTCCTGGCGCAGCTTGTCGATCAGCCGGTTCTGGTATGCCGCCCGGCGCTGCTGGTCGGTGAGGTAGCGACGATACTCCTCGGGGGTGCCGAAGCCAGCCCGTTTGAGCTCGTTCTTGTAGTCCACCTCGGAGGTGAAGTTGCCGCGGATCTTGCGCACCTGCTGCTCGACGCCGTCCGCGATCTCCTGATCGGTGACCTTGATGGCGGTGTCACGCTGGGCCTGCTGCACCAGCAGCTCCTCGTCCACGATCGACGCCACCACCTGTTTCCGGATGGCGGTGAGCGAGTCGGGGTCGGTCGGCAGCGGCTGGCCCTGCGACTGGCGGGAGAACACCTCTTCGTCCACCTGCGACGACAGGACCGGGCGGTTGCCGACCACGGCCACGACCCGGTCCACCACCACCGGACCCTCGGGCATTGCGGCCGCCTGGGACCGCGGCGCGGGACCGGGGCCGGGCGGCGCGACGTTGTCCGGCGGGGGGGCCGCGAGCGGCGGGACCGCGGCGCCGGTCGAGTCCTGCGCCGCCAGCCGGCGCCCGGCAGCGGGGGCGAGCGCGAGCGCCACGCCGGCGAGGAGCACGACCCGCCGCGCCAGACTGATCACGGACGTGTGCCGGGCTGAGCCGCGGGCGCCTTGGCCGCGGGCGCCTTGGCCGCGGGCGCCTGTGGCGCGGGCGCGGAGGGTGCCGGAGCCTGGGGGGCAGGCGCGGAGGGCGCGCCCATGCCCGGGGGCAGACCCTGCACCGGCGGACCGCCAGGGGCCCGCTGCATCGGCCCCGGCGGCGCGGCCGAGTCCGCCTTGGCCTTCTGCTCGGTGGCGAGCTCGACGGCCCGGTTGACCCCCGCGTCGTGGATGGCGTACGGCAACCGTTCGCGGAGCAGGGTGGCCAGCGCCGACGGCAGCGGGCGGAGCCGCGTCTTTCCCTCGATCAGCTGGTCGAAGTACTTCTCGACCTTGAGCGCTGCCACCTTCGAGCGCTCGCCCTGGGCGATGGAGGAGTCCGTCAGGTCGCCGTCCTGCAGCTCCATCTCGGTCCGGAGCGTGTCGAGCTGGCCCTCGTAGCGCTGCTTGAGCGAGGCCCACTCGGGCGGGGAAACCTGGATCTTGTTGCGGTCGGCCTCGCGCAGCAGCAGGACGTTCTGGGTCAGAATCCGGGCGAATTTGGTGAGCATCGTGTCGTTGGCCTCGCGGAGCTGGCCGGTGTACTGCGGCGGCAGCGCCCGCACCCAGCGGAGGTAATCCTTCACCGTCAGCTCGCCGCCGGCGTACTTCACGATTGCCTTGTCCGACTTCCGGTTCTCGTCCGGCGACTCGGCCGCCGCTCGCATGGCGGCCGGGGCCCCGGACAGGACCTCGATCTTGTTGGCCGTGGCCAGGCTGTCCATGTAGAGCGAGTCCAGGTGGACGCCGGCCCGATCCTCGAGAAATCCGACCAGATGCTCGTGCGCCTCGGCCAGGGTGGGCCGCTTGATGATGTGGAAGCCGAACGGCGTCTCCACCAGGCCGCTCACCTGACCCGGCGCCAGCGACCAGCCCACGCTGTCGAAGGCGGGCACGAAGCG
>JBBRGH010000604.1:0-2038 GCA_038240915.1 Gemmatimonadales bacterium
AGCTTGAAATCGGTGGCGGTGATCGTGATCTGCGCCGGCGCGGCCGCCGGGGGAGCGAGGTCGGCCGGGGCACTGCTGGCCGGGGCACTGCTGGCCGGGGTGGCCAGGTCGCTCCGTGGGGTCGGGCGGTCCGAACGACAGCCGAGCACCGCACCGGCGAGACAGAGCAGGGCGGGGAGCCGCGAGGGTGCGGACATAGGTCCTCAGGGTTGGGGTGGGGTCAGCGGGCACAACATGGGGGTGGGGGCGACCGAGCGCCAGCCACCGCGATCCTCTTCAGTCGGGCGAGCGCATCGGCGGCGGTTCCAGGCCGGTCTGGCGGAGCCAGATCGCCTGCAGGGTGGACAAGGTGTCCGCGTCCTCGGCGCGCTTGTCGGGTCGGTATCCTTTCACCCGGGCGAACCTGAGCGCCAGGCCGCCCGGATATTGCGAGCTTGCCTGCAGGTCGTTGAAGGCTACCTCCACCACCAGTTCCGGCCGCACCAGGACGGTGTGCCCATCGCGGGCGACCTCCAGCTCCTGCAGCCGCGCCGTCTGCCAGGCGAGCAGCTCGTCGGTCATGCCCTTGAACGTCTTTCCCAGCATCACGTAGCCGCCGCCCAAGTCGTCGCGCGCCCCAAGGTGGAGATTGCTGAGCCAGCCCCGCCGCCGGCCGTGGCCCCCTTCGGCGGCCAGCACCACCAGGTCGAGCGTCCGCACCAATTTCACCTTGAGCCAGCGCCTCCCGCGCCGGCCGGCCTCGTAGGGCGCGTCGAGCGCCTTGGCCATGATGCCCTCATGTCCCTGCGCCAGCGCCTCGGCCAGAAACTGCTCCGCCGCCTCGACCGAGGCGGTGACGGTGCGGGGGACGAGCAGCCCGGCGGGGACATGCTCGGCCAGCAGCGCAGCGCGCCGGGCGAGCGGCTCGTCCAGCAGGGGGGTCGCGTCGAGGTAGAGGAGGTCGAACAGGAACAGCGTGAGCGGGACCGTCTGGCGGACCCGCTCCACGTCGAGCCGGCGGCCGAAGCGGGTCATCGTGGTCTGGAACGGATGGGGGGTGCCGTCGGGGCGAAGTGCGATCGCCTCGCCCTCGAGAATCAGCTCGTGCGCTCCACAATCGCGGATCGCGTCCACGATCTCGGGCACCGCGGCTGTGACCTCGTTGAGACGGCGGGAGTAGACCCGCACCGTGTCGCCCGCCTTGTGGATCTGCACCCGCGCGCCGTCCAGCTTCCACTCCAGCGCTGCCTCGCCCAGCTCGGCCAGCGCCTCGGCGGCGCTGTCGGCGCCGCCCGCCAGCATCGGAAGGACCGGCCGGAACAGCTGGACGGCAAAGGCCGCCAGCCCGGCGGATCCCTCGGTCAGCGCGGCCCGGGCTACGCGGGGCAGATCGCCGGCCAGCATCAGGGCGCGGCGCACATCGGCGGACGCGAGGCCGGCGGCCCGGGCCACCGCTTCGGCAACCATCGCCTCGAGCGCGCCCTGCCGGAGTTCGCCCATCACCAGGCCGAAGAGGAAGGCCCGCTCGTCGTCGCCCAGCCGCGTGAGCAACTCACCCAGCAGGCGCCGCCGCGTCTCCGCCGAGCCCTTGCCGCTGGTTCGGGCGATGCGCTCGAGTGCCGCGTCCAGCTCGACGAGCTCGACCCCGCCGCCGCCGGCCGGCGGGGACGACGGCGGCTCGGGAGCCAACTGCAGCCCGGCCGCGGGGGCAGGAGCGTCGGAGGCACCTTGAAGCGCCGCCCAGCCAAGGCCGAGCCTGTTCTGGCGAACGGCACCTCCGAGATAGGACACCGCCAGCTCGATCTCGTCCGGCGGCACCGCGGCGAGCAGCTGGGCCAGCAACGCGATCTTGTCGCGGCGGCCCGAGGTCGCCGCGACAAGGCGGGATGTTCCGACGAGGGTGGCGAGCTTCAGGGCGAGATCCCGCGAGGATGGTTCCGATCAGTTCCGCCGGGTGAGACCGGTCAGCGCGATCCGATACTCTTTGGCCTGCGGATCATACCCGACCCGATAGGTCTGGGGATAGTAACCGGCCGGCCGGAACCGCCGGGCACTCGCT
>JBBRGH010000605.1:0-2036 GCA_038240915.1 Gemmatimonadales bacterium
CTCGATCCCGTGGTGGCGGAGGCCATGGTGGACGAGCGGGTCGCGGTGCCGGGCCTCGACACGCCCGATCAGCTGTTGACGCTCAGCACCAACCAGGCGATCACGGTCGGCTTCGCCCGGGCCGCGGTGGCGGGCGAGCCCGAGCTGCTGCGCGCGATCGGGTTGCCCGGCGCGCAGGTCGTCACCATCCAGCCCAACTGGGCCGAGCTGATGGTCCGGTTCCTCACCAACCCGCTGGTGGCGCCGCTGCTGCTCTCCCTGGGCGTGCTCGGGCTGGTGTTCGAGATCAAGACCGGCGCGTTCGGCCTGGGCGGCCTGGTGAGCCTGGTCGCGCTCGGCCTCTTCTTCGGCTCGAGCTTCCTGGTGGGGCTCGCCGGCTGGGAGGAGATCATTCTGCTGGGGATCGGGCTCGTCGCCATCTCGATCGAGGTGTTCGTGCTGCCCGGGTTCGGCGCCGCCGGGGTGCTCGGCCTGGTGGCCCTGGCGGCGGCGGTGGTCCTGGCGATGGTCGGCGCCGCGCCGACCACGGCGGACATCACCCAGGCGTTCATCGTCCTCGGGGCCAGCCTCGCGATCACCGTGGCGGTGGCGTACGCCTGGCTCCGGCATCTGCCCACCAGCGGCCGGTTCGCCGGGCTGTTCCTCCGCGGTGGCGCCCACCAGGCCGACGGCTACATCGCCGCGGCGCCGCGCGAGGATCTGGTGGGACGGGACGGCGTCGCGGTCACCGATCTCCGGCCCTCGGGCACGGCGCAGATCGGGCCCGAGCGGGTGGACGTGGTCACCGAGGGTGAATATGTGGCTCAGGGGCGCGCGGTCCGGGTCGTGCGCAGCGAAGGCTACCGTCACGTTGTCCGGGGTCTCACGTAGGCGACTCCGCTCCTCCTCTTCGAGGTACCGCCGTGGACGATTCGATGCTCAGCCTGGGTGTGGTGCTGGCGCTGGTCTTCATCGCCATCATCATCCTGGTGGTCTTCTTTCAGTTCATTCCGTTCGGGCTCTGGCTGACCGCGCTGTTCTCGGGGGTCCGGGTCTCGTTCTTCACCCTGTTCGGCATGCGGTTCCGGCGGGTGGATTCCAAGGCGATCGTGTTCCCGCTCATCAGCGCCCACAAAGCCGGCATCGCGCTCGGCGTCAACGACCTCGAGGGCCACTATCTGGCCGGCGGCAACGTGCAGCGGGTGGTCAACGCCCTGATCTCGGCCGACAAGGCCGGCATCGCGCTGACCTACAAGCAGGCCACAGCCATCGACCTGGCCGGCCGGGACGTGTTCGAGGCGGTGCAGGTGAGCGTCAATCCGAAGGTGATCACCACCCCCAAGGTCGCCGCCATGGCCAAGGACGGCATCCAGCTGCTGGCGCTGGCCCGCGTCACCGTGCGGGCCAACATCAACCGGCTGGTGGGCGGCGCGGGCGAGGAGACGATCCTGGCTCGGGTGGGCGAAGGCATCGTGAGCACGATCGGTTCGGCGGTGTCCCACAAGGCGGTGCTGGAGAACCCCGACCTGATCTCGAAGACGGTGCTGGCCAAGGGGCTCGACGCCGGGACGGCGTTCGAGATCCTCTCGATCGACATCGCCGACGTGGACGTGGGCAAGAATATCGGCGCCGAACTGCAGACCGACCAGGCGGAGGCGGACAAGCGAATCGCCCAGGCCAAGGCCGAGGAGCGGCGGGCCCTGGCCGTGGCCGTCGAGCAGGAGTTCAAGGCCGAAGCACAGAATCAGCGTGCGAAGGTCATTGCCGCCGAGGCCCAGATCCCGCTCGCCATCGCCGAGGCGTTCCGCAGCGGCAACCTCGGCGTCATGGACTATCAGCGCTACCGGAACGTGCAGGCGGATACCTCCATGCGGACCGCGATCGCCGGGGGCGGCGACAGCGCCCCGTCCACCGGCGGCTGAGCGATGGACGTCGGTCCGGCCCTCGTCATCGGGCTGATGTGGCTGGTGGTGAATGCCGTTCGGAAGGCCGGCAGCAAGCCGCCCGGCCCCCCGTCCCCCCGTCCGCCGGTCACGCCCCCGCGGTCCGGTCCGGCG
>JBBRGH010000606.1:0-2035 GCA_038240915.1 Gemmatimonadales bacterium
AGGTCGAGCGCGACCGGCGGATTGCCCCAACCCAGCTTGCTGACAGCACCCCGAACCCCGACCCGCAGCCCCCCATCGCGGGCCACCAGCATCAGCTCCCGGACCTCGCCGGCTGAGGCTGGCGCGGCGACGTACGCCGGCACCACCTCGTCCACGGCGTCCGCCGGCATACCCAGCCGGGCGTGCTCCTCTCCGCAGGCCTTGACCAGGCTGGCGAGCACGCTCATCAGAACACCTCCGCGAGGCCGGCCTCCTGCAGTGGATGCACACCCTTTCGCCGCCCGGGCAGCTCACCACACAGCCGCGGAGTGGGGAAGATCTTGCCCGGATTGGACAGCCCGCTCGGGTCGAACGCGCAGCGCACCAGCTGCATGGTGTCCAGGTCAGGCTCGGCGTACATCCGGCCCATGAACTTCTTCTTCTCGTGGCCGACCCCGTGCTCGCCGGTGATGGATCCGCCGTACTCGATACAGATGTCGAGGATCGCGCCGGCCACCTCCTCGGCGCGGACGTCCTGATCCGGCACCGAGGCGTCGAAGAGCACCAGCGGGTGCAAGTTGCCGTCGCCGGCGTGGAACACGTTCGCCACCCGCACCCCGGTTTCGCCGGAGAGGGCGGCGATCCGGCTCAACACCTCCGACAGCGCCGTCCGCGGGATCACCCCGTCCTGGACCAGATAGTCCGGGCTGATCCGGCCCACCGCGGCGAACGCACTCTTGCGGCCCTTCCAGAACAGCGTCCGCTCGTCGTCGTCGGCCGCGATCCGGATCTCGAAGGCCCCGTTGGCAGAACACATCCGCTCCACCTCGGTGAACGAGTGCGCCACCTCGGCCGCCGGCCCGTCGAGTTCCACGATGAGGACGGCGCCCGCGCCGGCCGGATAGCCGCAGTGCACCGCCGCTTCGGCCGCCTCGATCGCCAGCGCGTCCATCATCTCCACCGCCGCCGGCACGATCCCGGCCGCGATGATCTCCGAGACCGCCGCCCCGGCTTCGTCGGTGCCGGCAAACCCGGCCAGCAGCGTCTGCACCGCCTCCGGCCGGCGCATCAGCCGGACGGTGACCTCGGTCGCGATCCCCAGCGTCCCTTCCGAGCCGACGAACGTGCCGAGGACGTCGTACCCGGGATGGTCCCAGGCCTTGCCGCCCAGGGTCACCAGCTCCCCGTCGGGCAGCACCACCTCGACGCCGGTGACGTGATTGGTGGTGAAGCCGTACTTGAGACAGTGCGCTCCGCCGGAGTTCTCGGCGACGTTGCCGCCGATGGAGCAGACGAGCTGGCTGGAGGGGTCCGGGGCGAAGTAGTACCCCTGAGGGGCAACTTCCCGGGTCACCCAGAGGTTGATCACCCCGGGTTCCACCACGGCCCGCTGGTTGGGGATGTCGACCTCGCGGATGGTCGTCATCCGACTTGTGACGATCAGTACGCCGTCCGCCACCGGCAGGGCGCCGCCGGACAGGCCGGTGCCCGAACCGCGGGCCACGAACGGCACGCCTGACTGGGCGCACAACCGGACCGTGGTCGCCACCTGCTCCGCCGTCTCAACCAGCACGACGATGGCCGGGGTGACGGTGAAGTGCGCCAGCCCGTCGCACTCGTAGGTCCGACACTGGGCGTGGTCGGTCAGCACCGCCCGAGCTGGCAGCGCGGCCCGCAACCGGGCCGCCAGCACGGGCAGCGTCATCGCCTTGGGGTCCACTGCCCCTCCCCGCTCAGTCGATGTGCTCGTACGCCGGCAGCGTCAGGAACTCCTCGAAGTGGTCATCCAGCGCTACCTGCTCGAAGATCTCCTGGGCCTCTTTGAACCGGCCGGCGTCGTAGGCCTGCTCGCCCAGAGCCTCCCTAATCCGGTCCAGCTCCTCGGCAATGACCCGACGGACCAGGTCATCGGTGACCGTCGGACCCTCGGCCAGGGCGGCGCCGTTGTGCACCCACTGCCACACCTGCGAGCGCGAGATCTCCGCGGTCGCGGCATCCTCCATCAGGTTGTTGATGCCAGCGGCACCGGTGCCGCGCAGCCAGGACTCGATGTACT
>JBBRGH010000607.1:0-2032 GCA_038240915.1 Gemmatimonadales bacterium
GCATGCGCGAGGGGTGTGGCGACGAAGCGGAGGCTCACGCGCGCTGCCCGAGGAGGATGGTGCGGGGCGAGTCGGCCGCCGGCGCCGAGGCGTCATAATCGCCGAAGCGCTGTCGGACGGACAGTCCACCGGCGGCGAGCATCCCGGCCATCTCCTCCGGCCCGAACAGCCGCACCCGCTCGGTGAAGCGGCGGCCGGCCGCGGTGGTGATGATCTTGCAGACGTAGCGGCCGTCGGGCGACACCGACCGCGCCACCGCGACGTCGGTCCCGTTGACTTGCCGGGTCTCGTTCGGCACCAGCTGGGCGCGGACCGCCGCCGGGTTGAGGAAGTCGATCACGAACCAGCCTCCGGGCCGGAGGGTGCCGATCATTTCCTTCAGGGCGGCCAGGTGCTCGGCATCGCGCTCGAAGTAGCCGAAGCTGGTGAACAGGTTGACCGTCAGGTCCATCGAACCGGGCCGGATCGGCAGCGCCCGCATGTCGGCCCGCACCAGCGGCGCCCCGGTGACTCCGCGGGCCACCCGGAGCAGCGCCGCCGACAGATCGAGCCCGACGCAGCGCGCGCCGGCCGCCTCGAATGCCCGCGCGTGTCGCCCCGCCCCGCAGGCCACGTCGAGCACCCGCCACCCCGCCGCGAACCCGACCCGCTCCAGAATCAGGGCCACCGCGCGTTCGGCCTCGGCCGCGTCGCGGTGGGGGTACAGCTGGAGGTAATCCTCCCCGAACCACTCTTCGAACCATTCCGTCATCCGCCAGCCCCGGCGCCCTTGTGGTACGGTTCTCCGCGCAGGATCGTGTTGGCCCGGTACAGCTGCTCGGCCACCACCACCCGGGCGAGCTCGTGCGGCAGGGTGAGCGGACCCAGGCTCCAGCGGTCGGCTGCGGCCGCCACCAGGGCCGGGTCGAGCCCGTGACTGCCGCCGATCGCGAGCGCGACCGGCCGGGCGTCCTGGCGCCAGCCGTCGAGCCGCCGGGCCAGCTCCTCGCTGGTCCAGGGCGAGCCCTCGCGGGTGAGCGCGACCAGTCGGGCGCCCGGCGGCAGCTTGGCCCGGAGACGCTCGGCTTCCTCGGCGCGCTGGGCCTCGACGCTCGGCGCCCGGACGGCCTCCCGGATCTCGGCCTCCCGGACCTTGTAGTGCCGGCCCAGCCGCCGCAGGTAGTCGTCCGCGGCGTCCCGATAACTCGGCCGAAGCCGTCCCACGGCGAGCAGGATCAGCTCCATCGGTCAGGCGTACATGCCCCGGAGCCGGTGCACCGCCGCCACCCGCGCGATCGCCTGCATGTAGGCGCCGATCCGGGTGTTCACGTCGTGCTTGCCGGCCATGCCCACCACCTCGTCGAACGACTGGACCATGATCCGCTCCAGCCGCTGGTTCACCGTGTCCTCGTCCCAGAAATAGCCGGCCCGATCCTGCACCCACTCGAAGTAGCTCACGGTGACGCCACCCGCGTTGGCCAGGATGTCGGGGATCACGAAGACCCCCTTCTCCTCCAGGATCTTGTCGGCGTTGGCGGTGGTGGGGCCGTTGGCGCCTTCGCAGATGATCCGGGCCTTCACCTCCCGGGCGTTCTGGCTGGTGATGACGTTCTCCAGCGCGGCCGGCACCAGGACCTCGCAGTCGAGCTTCAGCACGTCGTGGTTGCCGACCTGCTCGGCCTCCTTGTATTCGCTCAGGAAGCGGTGCTCCTTCACGTGCTGCTGGACCAGGCGGATGTCGAGGCCCTTGGGGTTGTAGACCCCGCCCGACTTGTCGCTCACGGCCACGACGGTGAGGCCGAGCTCCTCCATCAGCTGCGCCGCGATCGAGCCCACGTTGCCGAACCCCTGCACCGCCACCCGGGTCCCCTTCAGCGGCATGCCCAGCTTCTTGAGGGCCTCGCGGGTCACGATCATGCAGCCGCGGCCGGTGGCTTCACGCCGGCCGAGCGATCCGCCCATCTCCACCGGCTTCCCGGTCACGACCGACGTCACGGTGTGGCGCTTGTGCATGGAGTAGGTATCCATGATCCACGCCATCATCCGCTCGTTG
>JBBRGH010000608.1:0-2030 GCA_038240915.1 Gemmatimonadales bacterium
CAAGCAGGACGGGTCCGAGCAAGCGGATCAGGAAGTCACGAGCGGGGAAGATGCCCACCATGGCTGTCCGGCGACGAATTCGCGATTGAGTCGCTCCTGAGGACTATTGGGCAAGAGCAGACGTTGGGGCGAGTGACGCACGACCGTGATGAGGGCTTCGAACGACCGATCGCCGACGAGGAGAGCGCCACGTCCGCCGCCCGCGCCACGGCCCAGTCGACGTGAAACCCATCGCCTCTACGACGCCGTCCACGTCGAGCCAAACGCTCGCGTCCCTGCGCGACAGGTCAAACCACCACTGGCCGCGATCCCGAGTAACACCAGTGAGGGTGCCGCCCCGCTCCCAAACATCCTGGCGGTCGCCGAAACCCGCATTGTCACCACCGACTGAGGACACATGTTCGAACCGGTTTCGGTCAAGCCAAGTCCGCACCTCTCTGACCTCTTCCTCTGTCAGTTCAGCCATGCGGGCATCCTCTGCTCGATCGCGCCTCAACGCGGGCACATCAACTGGATCGACCGCGCCCTCAACGCGGCAGGTATCCGGGCGTTGCTCAGTCCCGGCTGGGGTACGTCACTTGCCAGGTAGGGGCTGCACGCGATCAGTCGTTGGGGCCGAGCCCTCGTATGATCCTCTTGGACTCGAGTCCGAGCGCAGGGTGGTTTGCAAAACGTTGGATCACCTCCCGACCAGCGCCCGCGCCGATCCGATTGCCGATGCGGTTCACCGTCCGCAGGAAATAGATCCGGGTTGCCCCGCCTCGCACCTCGGACAAGTAGATCTCTAGCAACTCCGGCCAGTGGCGCCGGGCGACCTTCTTGGTGAAGGCACGCGCGATCCCATCGAGCACTCGCTCCGGATAGTCCCGATGAAGGTGCTCCACGAGAATCGGGTAGACGACCTCACCGGACTCGGGAAACTCGAAGAGATCCCACGCCGACCTGAGCGCGATCCCGGCCGCCTGAAGTTCGTCAACGAGTGGGCGCTCTGCCCGACTCAAGGCCTCCTGCACGGCGCGTCGCTCAGCGTCAGCCTTCGCGACACTAGCGCGGTACTCCGGATCGTTGTCGAGCTGCTTCATCAGCTCGTCCGCAGTGATGGAACCGCGACGGGGCTGGCGTAACGCCCGCAGTCAGGAAGCCCTCCAACCGCATCACGCATGGGCGAGACACACCCGAACTGCATAACGTCGGCTAATTGCGCCAATCGGGCACCGTCCTGACAGTTTTTGAGTGCACCTCGACAGGCGTCAAGTCCGACGGCCGGGACGCGGATACGCTGGCGGCTCCGTGACAGAGGGGGGAGAAGTGACGCTGTCCGAAGACGGGCCGGCGGTCGCCCTGTCCGCGCTCCCCGCCCTGCCTGGCACGGCCCGGGCGGACCTGCCCCGGGCGTACCACTACGGGGAGTTCTACGGGCTGAAGCCGCTGCCCGACGCGGGCCAGCCGCTGCTGGTCGTCCACGGGAACTGCCAGGCGGAGTCGCTGCGGGTCCTCCTCCAGGGCGCCCCCGAGTCGCCCTGCGCGAGCGTCCGGATCCCCGCCCTCCACGAGATCACGGCGGAGGAGGTGCCGCTCCTCGAACGCCTGCTGGATCGGTGCGCGGTCGTGCTCACCCAGCCGGTGTCCGGCGGCTACCACGGCCTGCCCCTCGGCACCGACGACGTGCGCCGCACGGCCGCTCGGGCCCGGACCGTGGTCTTCCCGATCATCCGCTTCGCCGGGCTGCACCCCTACCAGGTGGTCACGAACTCCCCGGACCAGCGGCCGCCGATCGTCCCCTACCACGACTTGCGCACCGTGCTCCAAGCCGCCGGCTTTGAGCCAGGCCCGCCTCTCGATACGGCGGCCGTCGAGGCGGTGGCGGCCTGGTCGACCCAGGCGCTGCGGCGGCGTGAGGACGCCGCCGGAGCCGTGCCCGTCCACGACCTGCTGCGGGCGGCGGGCCTGCGCGCCACGAACACCATCAACCACCCGGGCAACCCCGTCCTCGTCGGGATGGCCCGCCGGGTGCAGCGCACGCTGGGCTG
>JBBRGH010000609.1:0-2027 GCA_038240915.1 Gemmatimonadales bacterium
CTGGGAGTCACGGAGGACCTTGAGTACCGCGGCGCCGGGCGCTGCCGCCCCGGGCAGCACGAGATTCAATTGGCCGGGAGACACGTACAACAACTGCGCATCCGATTCCAGGCCCTGGCGGTCGCGGATCAAGGCACGGGTAATTGTGCCTGCGACGGACAGTCCGTTGCCATAAACGGTGGCAATCGAGGATGGCGCAAGCGTGACACCGGCGCGCTGGGTCGCGGCGTGTAGGACCGAGGGTTGAACAACTCCCGTCGATGTGGCGTTGAGCGTGGCGGACGACTGCTTCATTAGGATGTCGGGGTCGTTCCAACTCTTCTGGGCTGAGAGGGTGCGGAAGGCCCGGCGGAAAATCAGCCGCGCGGAGATCCGCAGAGGGCCGCCGCCGGCGGGAGCGAGGAACTCATACTGGCTGGCATCCTTGCCGAGCGCGGGAATGCGCGTGTCCTCGCGCAGCACGGTGGGATTCCAGTAGGCGGCTGTGGGGCTGATTTCGGTCCAGAGCTCTTCGAGGATTTTGGCGAACCCGCGGCCGGGCTGGCCGGCGAAGTCTTCGGGTGCCGATCCGCGTCCGCCCCAATCGGGGACAACGGGGCCGCTGAGCGGGACGAGTGCCTGGTCGCGGCCATCTTTCGCGGAGATGACAAGGATCATGTTGCGCGCGGGGTGATCGGTGGGAACGTGATGGCCGGCCTTCTGGTTGGTGACCGTGGCTGTGACCCGGACCACCGCTCCTTGCTGCGTAGCCGTGAGATCCACCGTCGCCGTGTCTTCGAGCAGTTTCTGGTCGGCCGCCCCCGGCATCCGGTGGCTGAAGATGGTCTGCGGGTCGCGCACGAGGCCGCCCCGTTCGGCGCGGACGAACCGGTTGACGCCGCGACGGGGCATGTGGCAGTCCTGGCAGGTCTGGCCCTTGGCCGGGTCGGAGTACGGGCTGGCCAGCCACTCGCCGAAGGAGTTGTACACTTGCACCCCCCAAAACTGGGCGAAGTGGCAGGGCGCGCAAATCCGGCTCTGTGTCTGCAACGCGGAAGCCGCGTCGAGCCCGGGCACGTCGTCGAAGGGGCCGAGGAACAGCTGCTGATCCTTGCCCGGGCGTCGGAATTCCAGCGACAGGACCCCGGGGGTGTTGGGGTAAGGAAGTCCCGTCGAGGGCTGCAGCCGGACATCCCAGATCTTGTGGCAGAGGTCGCAGGCCACTCCGTCGAGCCCAGACTTGCTCACCGTGTTGGGGTCGGTATCGTAGGGTGCGTTGGCCGAGGCGGCGGGCAGGTGGCAGGCGGCGCAGTTGCCAGCGGCGGCCGGGAAGTCGAGCCGGAAGCCCGGTCCGAAGTAGGGCAGGTTGGGATCGGGAGGCAGCGGAACGCGGCCGTAGTCCTTGTTCATGAAGAAGCGGGTGGGCGGACTCGAGTGCTCGCCGCTCAGATCCGTGCCGTTGTACATGGAGAGGAAGCGCCGGTTGGCCGCCGAAGTCCCGTGGGCATCGGCCTTCCATTCGTCGAACGGAAGCTGCAATTCGGGCTGGCCCGCGACCGAATGGCAATTTTGGCAGTTGAACGTATCGCCGGCGCTGGCGAAAGCGCTGAGGAAACTGTAAGCAGGGTCGTCCGTGTCGGGGTGCCGCTCGAGCGCTATGCGCACGTTCGAATCGCCCGGTCTCGCCGCGATTGGACCGGCGTTGTAGTACCCGAGCGCGCCCGCCGTGAGAGTGAGCGGGGTGGCGCCGGCAGCCACTTTGAGAGAGAACTCGCCGCGCGCGTTGGTGACGGCGGAGACAGCGGTGGTTTGGACGCGGACCGTGGCCCCGGCGAGAGACCGCGAGCCATCCGTCACCGTCCCGGTGATGGTGGTGTCGGCGCTCACCGCCGCCAGAGAAGTCAGCCACAGAAGAACAGCACGTCTCATTGGATCCTCACTTTCACCGTGTTGGCCGCCTTGCCATCGGCTGTCAGCACCAGGTCCACATCGCCGCGCCTTTGCAACTCGCGCGGCACTCGGACATTCACCTGGTCGAGCCCCGGATA
>JBBRGH010000610.1:0-2026 GCA_038240915.1 Gemmatimonadales bacterium
CGCTCCTGAGCGTCGGGGAGCTCTCCCAGCACCGCCGCCTCGGCCCAGGCCGAGGAGTACCACGGGCGCCACATCCCGTTGTAGTGGTTGGTGAAGCCTTCGGGCGCCTCGTCGAGCAGCAGGACCGCCTCGTCCGCCTGCCCGCGGTGGAGCAGCACCAGTGCGTCGAAGAACTCGCCGAAGTGGATCGTCTCGGTGGGCCGCCCGGGGGTGGTCAGGGTTGCGGAGAGGTCTGTCCAACGCTCCCGCTGGGCGTCATCGCCGCGCAGCCCATGGACCGCGGCGGTGGCGTACGGCGACGGACTGAGATTGCCGGCGATCGGCCGGCCGGCCCGCTCCCAGCCGCGCTGGAACATCTCCGAGAGCCGGATCGCCTCGTCCCAGGCACCGCTGAGCAGGGCGACCACGATCAGCCGGGATGTCGCGAGGTGATCCTCCTCGCGGTAGAAGGGCAGGTCGCAGAGTCCCTCGCCCAAGCGCTGCGCCGTCCGAAGGTCACCGGCGGCCACCGCGCACGCGGAGCCCATCTGGAACGCGTCGAAGAACTCCAGGGCGGAGTCGGCGGTCACCTGCACCGAGGCGAGCATCTCGGTACGGCGTACGGCGCAGGCCAGGGCCTCGGCGGGCTCCCCGTGGGCGATATGGATCGTGGTGAGCTTGTCCAGCGCGGCGCTCTCTCCCATTCCGTCGCCGGCCGACCGCGCCAGCGCCAGCGCCCGATCCACCCGCTCCCGGGTCGCGGGATCCCACTCGTCGGCGTCCCAGGCCTCCGCGATCAGGAGCCGCCCCTCCGCCGCCGCGTTGCCGGCGACCAGCGGGCGGGCGCGATCGAGCAACAGCTCCACCTCTCCCGCCGGAGGGAGGGTCGTGATGATTCCCGGGCCCCGATGGATCAGCTCGGCCGTGCGTGCGAGATCCACGCCTGCACCTGCCCGGTCGCCCGACCGCAGGGCTGACTCGGCAGCCTGCGCGCGCAGGCGCAGCGCGTCGTTGCCGAACTGCCTGCCCTCGGCTGCTCCGGCGGCCAGCCTCAGGGCCACCGCCGCCGAGGCATCATCGGGGGCCAGCTCGGCGGCCAGCTCGTAGCGGCGCTGGGACTCGCCGGGCCGGCCGCGGTCGAAGCTGAGCTCGGCGAGCAGCAGCGAGACGTGGTACGCCGCATCACGCTGGTCGACCACGTAGCGCGCTCGCGGCAGCGCCTGCCTGGCCTCGACCGAGATCACGTCGAAGTCCGCCCGCCAGGCATCGCCCTCGGGGCCCTCCATCACCGGAGGCAGCATCCGTCGCGCTGCCTTCAGGATCCAGGCCAGGTGCCGGGCGTGGAGCTCGGCGGTCTCGCCGGCGTCCTCGACCAGCGCGGCGCCGTACTGCCGGATCGTCTCCAGGTCGCAGTAGCGTGTTCCCCCCGGCGTCGCGGTGGTGATCAGCAGGCTGTGGTCGGCGAGCCTCGCCAGGATCGAGGGCACGGCGTCCGCCTCGGCAGGGCCCCAACCGGCGAAGACCTCGGCGGCCGAACGAGCGGCGAACGGGCCGGCGAACACCGAGACTCGCCGCAGCAGCGTGCGCTCCGGTTCGTCGAGCAGCCGGTAGCTCCAGTCCAGGGCCGACCGCAGGGAGCGGTGCCGGTCGTCGATGCGGGTTCCGCCGGTGAGCAGGAGCAGCCGGTCGGCCAGGCCGGACTCCAGCCCGTCGAGCCCGAGCGACGGGAGCCGGGCAGCGGCCAGCTCGATCGCGAGCGCCATCCCGTCGAGCCCACGACACAGCGCGACGACCCGGTTCAGGTCATGGTCGGCGACGGTCGCCCCGCCTGCGGCAGCGCGGCGCAGGAACAGCTCGACGGCATCCGCGCGGCCGTCCCCGGTGGACTCCAGCGACAGCCCGGGCACCGGGAAAGCCTGTTCGAACGGGAGCAGCAGCCGGGCTCGGCTCGTGGCCAGCACGGTGAGGCGGGGGCAGCCGGCCAGCAGTCTTTCGAGCAGTACGCCGACGCCGTCCAGCACGTGCTCGCAGTTGTCGAGCACCAGGA
>JBBRGH010000611.1:0-2025 GCA_038240915.1 Gemmatimonadales bacterium
CGCTCACTGGCGAGGTGTTCGATCCGGCGGTGCAGCCGGTGGTCCAACTGACCGACGCCGGCGGGCAGCCCTCGGTCGGCGTCGTGGTCACCGCGGCCATCGCCTCGGGCGGCGGGACGCTCCAGGGCACCACCACCGCCACCAGCGACGCCGCCGGCGTGGCCAAGTTCGGCGACCTCGGCATCAACGGGAGCGGCGCCCAGACCCTCTCGTTCACGGCCGGCAGCAACAGCGTGACGGCGTCTCCGGTGGACCTCTCGCCGCTTCCGGTCGAGGCCACGAAGGGCAAGTGGGGTCCGGTCGTCAACTGGGACATCGTCCCGCTCCACATGCACCTGCTGCCCACCGGCAAGCTGCTCGCCTGGGGCAAGTACGAGCCCGGCGGGACGGTGATGGGGATGCCTCGGCTGTGGAACCCGGCCGACGGACCGCCGACGACCGCGCGCGAGATCGTGGTGGATACGATGCTGTTCTGTGCCGGTCATGCGTTCCTGCCCGACGGCCGGCTAATGATCTCGGGTGGCCACAAGCAGGACGACAAGGGCATCGACGTCACCAACATCTTCGACCCGGCGAGCGAGAGCTTCGTCCCGGGCCTGCCCAAGATGGCGTTCGGGCGCTGGTACCCGACCGTCACCGAGCTGCCCGACGGCCGGATGGTGACCATGGCCGGCCGCGACTCGTCCGGCAACGTGGTGACCACGCCGGAGATCTGGGAGAACAACCGGTGGGTCAAGCTGCCGGGGGCGGGCGCGCTCGAGATTCCCTACTACCCGCGCAACTTCATCGACCCGACCAACGGCCTGATCTTCATGGCGGCCGAGCGGATCCAGTCGCGCTGGTTCGACCCGGACGGGTCGGCGACGGGCGGGCGCGGCCGCTGGATCAGCGGGCCGACGCACATCTGGGCCAAGAACCGCGACTACGGCACGGCGGCGATGTACGAGCCGGGCAAGATCCTGGTGGTGGGCGGCGGCGGACACACGGGTTGGCCCACGCCCGACGCCAAATCCGCCACGCCGACGGCCACGGCGGAGAAGATCGACCTCAGCCAGACCTCGCCGAGCTGGCAGAGCGCGGGCTCGATGTCGTTGCCGCGGCGCCACCTCAACTCGACGATCCTGCCGGACGGTCAGGTGCTGATCACCGGCGGCACCTCGGGCGCCGGGTTCGTCAACATCAACGAGGGACTGGCCGCCAAGGCGGCCGAAGAGTGGAATCCGAGCACCAACCAGTGGACCACGCTGGCGTCCAACGCGATCATGCGGGTGTACCACTCGGTCTCGATCCTGCTGCCCGACGGTACCGTGCTCCACGGCGCCAGCGGCAACGCCTTCGCCGGTAGCGTGCCCGTGCCGGACGAGCCCAACCACGAGATCTTTTCGCCGCCCTACCTGTTCAAGGGGGCCCGGCCCACGATCAGCGCGGTGCCGGCCAGCGTGGGGTACGGGCAGACCTTCACGGTGGCCACGCCCAACGCGGCGCAGGTGACGGAAGTGCGCTGGATCCACATCGGCACCGTCACCCATGCGTTCGACTTCGGCCAGCGGGCCAATACGCTGAGCTTCACCCGGACGGCGACGGGAGTGAACGTGACCGCGCCCCCGGGGGCCATTCTGGCGCCGCCGGGCTACTACACGCTGTTCGTACTCAACCGGAACGGCGTGCCGTCCACGGGAAAGATCCTCCGGATTCAGTAGCCGGGAGTCTGCCTGAACGACGCGACGGGGCATGCCGCTGGGCATGCCCCGTTCGCGTTGGCGTTCGCTCGCCGGAGGCCCGGGCTCGTGTGGCGCCCGCGGGCGGCCGCGTCGGGGGATTCCGCGAGTCTGGGCCGGCGGCGGAAGATGTGGCGTGGATCGCAGTCCGGGCCCGGGTGCGGTGGTAGAGTGTATCTGGCCTTCGGGCCTGAGGGGAGGGAGCGCTCATTGTCGGCGCCTGCGGGCTGGCGCCGTTCTCCATAGGAGGCAGCCATGTTCGGATTGGGTAACCGGCGCAACAGCCGCAGCGGTGTCAGCCGCAACG
>JBBRGH010000612.1:0-2024 GCA_038240915.1 Gemmatimonadales bacterium
CTTGGCGACGAGGTCGTCGCTCGAGCCCATGTAGGTGGCGTTGACCTTCACGCCGCATGCGTCCTCGAACGGCCGGGTGAAGAGCGTGTCGGTATAGCCCTCCCACACCATGAAGTTGAGGTCGCCGCCGATCGGCTTGGGGCAGAGCTGGGCCAGGTAGGTCTTCGCGTCGGCCCGCGCGTCCTTGGTGGGGGTGATGGTGATCTTCTGCGCCTTGGCGGCCGGAGCCGAGGCGGGCTTTTCACCGCCGCCGCAGCCCGCCGCGGCGACTGCCGCGAGCGCCAGGGCAAGAGGGCCGGACAACCTCGAACGTCGCCGGATCATGGGACGACACTCCTTGAGGATGGAGGCGGGCTGGAGGGGGGAGCCTTCGGCTACAATCCTACAACCGAAGTGCACGGCTGAGAAGGAAGCCGGGGTGGCGAAGCGGGAGATGCCGCCGTTACTTCTTATCGCCGCCACGCGGTTCCGCCGCGCGCCGTCCCCAGCGTCTCGAGGCCTCCATGCCGGGCGTCATTCGCCTGCAGACCGAAATCCCCGGCCCCAACAGCCGGGCGCTCCTGTCCCGCCGCGCGAAGGCGGTCCCGCGCGGCGTGCCGGCCGTGACGCCGATCGCGGTGGTGCACGCCGAAGGTGCCGTGCTGACGGACGCGGACGGCAACCGCCTGATCGATTTCGGCGGCGGCATCGGCGTCGTCAACACGGGCCACCGGCATCCCGGCGTCGTCGAGGCGGTGCGCGCCCAGCTCGACCGGTTCGCCCACGTCTGCTTTCCCGTCTCCACCTACGAGCCCTACGTCGAGCTGGCCGAGCGGCTCAATCGGCTCACGCCGGGGTCGCACGAGAAGCGCACGTTCTTCGTGAACAGCGGGGCGGAGGCGGTGGAGAACGCGGTGAAGGTGGCGCGCTACTTCACGGGCCGTCAGGCGATCCTCTGCTTCGAGCACGGCTTCCACGGGCGCACCAATCTCGCCATGGCCCTCACGTCGAAGGTGATGCCCTACAAGAAGGGCTTCGGGCCGTTCGCGCCCGAGATCTACCGCATTCCCTATCCCTACTGCTACCGCTGCGCCGAGGGGCCGCACGGCGACCAGTGCTGCATGGCCGATGCGGCACGGCTGGAACACATCCTGGCGGCGACGGTGGACCCGGGCTCGGTGGCGGCCGTCATCATGGAGCTCGAGCTGGGCGAGGGCGGGTTCGTCCCCGCCCCGGTCGAGTACGTGCAGACACTCGCCGCGTTCGCCAAGCAGCACGGCATCCTGTTCATCGCGGACGAGATCCAGACCGGGTTCGGCCGGACCGGCCGGATGTTCGCCAGCGAGCACTACGGGCTGGTGCCCGACCTCATGACGACGGCCAAGTCCCTCGCCGGCGGACTGCCGCTGGCCGCCGTGACGGGCCGGGCCGACGTGATGGAAGCGCCGCAGGTCGGCGGGCTCGGCGGCACCTACGGCGGGAACCCGCTGGCCTGCGCCGCGGCGCTCGCCGTCCTCGACGCCATGGAAGCCGAGCGGATCCCCGCCCGCGCCCAGCGAACCGGGGACCGGGTCAAGGCGCGGTTCCGGCAGTGGGCCGGGCAGTTCGCCTGCATCGGCGATGTCCGCGGCCTCGGCGCCATGGTGGGCATGGAGCTGGTGACCGATCGGGAAAGCCGTACACCCGACAAAGCGCTCGCGGGGCGGCTGGCGGCGGCGGCGCTCGAGCGGGGACTCGTCCTGCTCACCTCGGGAACCTTCGGCAACACCATCCGCGTGCTAGCGCCGCTCACGGCCGACGACGCCATCATCGACGAAGGCCTCGACGTGATGGGGGCGGCGCTCGAAGCCGCCGTGGGGCGCGCGCCGGCCCTGGCGTGACGCTCGACCGGGAGCGGCTCGCCGAGCTGCTCACGGACGAGGAGCGCCGCTTCCGCGAGACCCATCCGCGGTCCCTCGCCCTGGCGGAGCGGGCGCAACGGTCGCTCCTCGGCGGCGTGCCGATGCACTGGATGGTCCGCTGGCCGGGCGGCTTCCCGGTGTTCG
>JBBRGH010000613.1:0-2020 GCA_038240915.1 Gemmatimonadales bacterium
CGCCCAGCAGCTTGGCCGCCACGAGAATGGCGGCCAGGGCCAGGAAGAGCTGGGCGACGTCGAGCCCGCCGTCGGCGGGGCCGTGCACCTTAGAGGGGCTCCTCGACGCGAGGCCGAAGCATGAACGTGTGGGAGAAGCCCGGCAGGGCGACCGTCTCGGTGTAGTCCGCCCCGATCAGGATGCGGCTGGGGCGGTCGACGCGGTCGATCCGAAAGTCGGGCGATTGGCCGAGGATCGAGTCGGCCTGGGCGACGAGGTGCATCTCGATGACCTGATCGGTCAGCTGGCCGGCGAACCTGGCCTGCTGGCGCATGTCGTCGAGCAGCTCGTAGTAGCGCCAGTAGACCCCGCCGATGTGGATCCCATAGTAGACCGCGGCCAGGAACAGCACCGCCCAGATCACGCAGCCGAGAACACTGGCCCCGCGCCGGCCGAGGCGGAGACTCACCATTGGGATTGGGCTCCTTCCACGATGTTCGTCACCAACTTGTCCAGCGCCAGCCGGCGACCGGCCTGCTCCTGGCCCGGGGCATACTCCCCGTCCACCGTCAGGCCGCTGCGCTGCCAGATCGGCTTGTTGGCCTTCTGGTCCACGATCTCGACCGAGACGGTGATCTGCACCAGGCGGCGCGTCACGTTGACGGTCCGGTTCTCTCCGCCGGTATACTGGACCGGCAGGTCGGGCTCGTAGCGGATAATGGACCCGCGGACGACGGCGTCGGCCTGGCTCTCGGACGCCTGACGAAGTCCGAGCCGTCGCTCGACGGCCTCGCGGACGGAAGTCTGCACTTCCTGGGTGAGGGTCGGTTCCGCGGTCTGGTTGTCGAACGGAAGGAGGGCCACCGTCTTGATGGCCGGCGGCAGGCCGCCGCCGGCGAACCCGTAGAGGCAGCTGGTCAGGCCGGCCGCGAGGAGCAGCGGAACGAGCAGCCTAGGGCTGGCGCGCAGTCCAGATCTCCGGAGCAAAGTCGGCTCGTGCGGTCGAGAGGAAAGTCAGATTGAGCTTGGCCGGTACGCTCGGCACGACCAGCCGGGCCGTCACCGGCGCGCCAGCGGAGTCGAGCGTCGTCTCGGCCCGCCCCACCACCTTGCCGGCCTGGCGGACTTCGGCCACCAGGCGCCCCGTCTGCCCGGTGGTGCGGACGTAGCTCACGGTATCGGTGGCGTTGGCGTACTGCCAGGCGATGGTGCCGTCCCGGGCCACGCCGCGGAGCGCGTCTCCCGGTGCCGGCATCCGGGCGACGCCGAACATGGCCCACATGAGCGGGTAGTTGGGCACCAGCTTGGAGACGGCGTCAGGTGGCTGGGCCCAGAGCGGCGCCGCGCCGACTACCGCCGCGGAGGCCGCCCCGGAGCCGAACGGGCCGGCGACGTCGAACCGCAGCGAGTCGGGCGGCGCGATCCGGGCGCTGCCGCGGCCGCCGGCGCTCGACCGTTCGTCCTGAAACAGCCACTTGAACCGATGGAGCCGATGCTCGGTCGGGACCGTGCTCCCGACCCACTGCGCCACCTGCGCCTGGCTGACCGGCTCCGCATCCACCGGGACCACGGTCCCGGGCGCACTCCGGCAGCCGGCGAGGGACAGGGCAAGATAGGCCACGAGCACTCGACGGTCAACGAGAAGGCGTTGCAGCATCAATAGTTATAACCGAAGAAGAAGCTGACGAATCCGGGTTTCTTCTGCTGCGAGCTGAGGCCGTAGCCCCGATAGCCGTCATTGGTGAACCGGCGACCGACGTCGAGCCGGAGCACGGTCAGCGGCCCCAGCGCCATTCGGAAGCTAACGCCATAGCTGCCGAGCAGCGCCCGGTTGGCCGTGGTGGAGAACTTGGCCTGGCCCACGTCGGTGAACAGGCCGCCCTGAATTTCGGGGAAGTCCACATCGCCGAGGGGGGTGCCGAGCGTGAGGTGGGTGAGCAGCGGCAGTCGCACTTCCTGGTTGAACATGAAGGCCTCGGAGCCGACGATGTAGCCGAACTGAGGGTAGCCCCGGAGCCCGAGCGTGCCGCCGATGTTGAT
>JBBRGH010000614.1:0-2017 GCA_038240915.1 Gemmatimonadales bacterium
TAGCCCGTCGCGGCCAATGGCACCGTCGCCTGGCCGGTTCCGGGCCCGATTTCGAGCACTCTGCTGCCGCGTTGGAGCTGGGCCTCGCGCGCCAGGTCCGCGAAGAGCGCCTCCGGATACCCCGGCCGCGCTCGTTCGTAGAGCTCGGCGTCCAGCCCGAACGTCGACCGGAGGCGGTTCCGCCGATCGGATTCCTGCATCCAGAGAATTCTCCGCCCTGTGCGGCCGGCGCGAGCCTTCTCCGGACACTTCAGTCCGGCCTGCGTGAACTCGCTTTTGCGCCGGCTGCGGGACGGATGTCGCTCGACGGGAGAGCGCCAATGCGCTGTCCGATCCTGCAACGCCGGGAGGATGGGGTGCCTGGGCAGCTGATGCGCTGTCCGGTCCCCCTGCGGCCTCGCGGGGCCGCGATCTCCGGGGCAGTGGGACTGCGCAGCGCATTACTCCGGTTGGCGCGGGGGAGGCTCAAGCGCTCACGGGCGGCGAGGGCGCTGCACTCGTTTGCTGCGGCTGGCGCGTATCGGCCATCGGATGGCCAGATTTGCCCGCGGTGGCACGGAATGCCCAAGCTGAGCCCTCTTCCTTGGCCGATTGATGCCAGCCGGAGCAATTCGAGCAATCGGATGGCGGCCAGACGCTCTGGCGGGCAAATCCACCGAGGAGCGATGGACGCGGATCAGCCCCGCACCGCGCCGTAGCGGACCGCGCTGTTGTACCTTCCGCGCAGGAGAATTGACCGGGATCGCGATGCGCTGCGCCAACTGCCAGACCGAAAACGATCCGGGCCGCAAGTTCTGCGTCGAGTGCGGAACCCGGCTCGCGATCGCCTGCCCGTCCTGCGCCGCCCCGAACCCGCCGGGCGCGAAGTTCTGCGGTGAGTGCGGGACGACGCTGAACCCGGACGCGGAAGTTCCGGCTGCTCCTAAGGCGACGCGCGCCGAGGCTCGAGTCGCAGAGCGGCGCCTGGTCTCCGTCCTCTTCGCGGATCTGGTCGGGTTCACCGCACAGTCCGAAGCCCAGGATCCAGAAGAGGTGCGCGAGCTGCTGAGCCGCTACTTCACGTCGGCCAGGGAGACGATCGAGCGATACGGCGGCAGCGTCGAGAAGTTCATCGGCGATGCCGTGATGGCGGTCTGGGGCGCACCCACCGCGCACGAAGACGACGCAGAGCGGGCCGTCCGGGCGGCGCTCGACCTGGTTGACGTGGTGGGCCGGCTGGGCGGCGAGGGCGCCGCGCTCCAGCTGCGGGCCGCGGTGCTCACGGGCGAGGCGGCGGTGACCCTCAACGCGACCGGAGAGGGGATGGTGGCCGGCGACCTCGTCAACACCGCCAGCCGGTTGCAATCCGTTGCTGAGGCCGGATCGGTGCTGGTGGGGGAGGGGACGTATCGGTCCAGCAGGGATGCGATTGCCTACGAGTCAGTCGAAGACCAGGAGCTGCGCGGCAAGACCCTGCCGCTGAAGGCCTGGCGAGCGTTGCGGGTAGTGGCGGCCCGCCGCGGCGTTCGGCGTAGCGAGGGGCTGGAGCCACCGTTCGTGGGCCGCGATGAGGAGCTCCGCCAGCTCAAGGATCTGCTCCAGGTGACGACTCGTGACGGGCGGGCGCGGCTCGTCTCGATCGTGGGGCAGCCGGGGATCGGCAAGAGCAGGCTCGTGTGGGAGTTCGAGAAGCATATCGACGGACTGGTGCAGGCCATCTACTGGCACCAGGGCCGCTCACCGGCCTACGGCGAGGGGATCACCTTCTGGGCGCTGGGCGAAATGGTCCGCCAGCGCGCCGGCCTTGCCGAGACCGATGATCCCGCCACCACTCTTCAGCGCCTGGAAGCCACCCTGACCGAAAACGTGCCGGATGAGGCGGAGCGTCGATGGATCGAGCCCCGCCTGGCGGCCCTGCTCGGAGTCCAGGACGCCCCGCCCGGAGACCGCGCCGAGCTGTTCGCGGCTTGGCGCGCCTTCTTCGAGCGGATCAGTGCCCGCGGCACCACCTTGCTCGTCTTCGAGGACCTGCAATGGG
>JBBRGH010000615.1:0-2016 GCA_038240915.1 Gemmatimonadales bacterium
TTCGGCCAGGACAACTTCTCCAGCAGCGACTTCGAGTCGCAGCCGCAGGTGACGTACTGGACCGCGCGGCTCAACATCGGCTTCTGACCGGGGGACGAGACAGATGATCACGCTTTCGTATCGCCGCCCCGTTGTCCTGGGCATCGCGCTGGCGCTCCTCACCGGCTGCGGCCTGCTGGACACCGAGACGCCCGACATCATCCAGCCGGGTGACGTCGAGTCGCCCGAGGGCGCCCAGGCCCGCCGGGCCGGCGCGCTCGCCGACTGGGCCTTCATCCGCGACGGGGACGGCACCGAGTTCGTGGACGGCGAGATTCTCCTCACCGGCCTCCTGGCCGACGAGTTCGTGCTCTCGACCACGCCCCCCGGCGAGCAGGAGATCGACCAGCGGAAGATCTCCACCGCCAACGTCGGGCTCGACTCGCTCTTCCTGCTGATGCACCGGGTCCGGGCCGAGGCGGAAGACGCGGCCGACGCGCTCCAGCGGCTGGCGCCGGACCCGGCCGCGGAGCCCGGGATTCCCGAGATGCTGGCGGTGGCGGGCTACGCCTACATTGCCTTCGGGGAGGACTTCTGCTCGGGCGTCCCGTTCAGCCGGGTGGACGGCGATACCATCGTCTTCGGCGCCCCCCAGACGACCACGGACGTCTTCACCCGCGCCGTCGTCAAGTTCGACTCGGCGCTGGCGCACCCCGCCATCGGCGAGGACGTGGCGAACCTGGCTGCCGTGGGCAAGGCGCGGGCGCTGCTCGACCTCGGGCAGTACCCGGAGGCGGCCGCGGCGGTGGCGGCGGTCCCGACGGACTTCCAGTACCTCACCGAGCACGCCGAGAGCCCGCAGCGGCTCCGGAACGCGATCTTCCAGTACAGCAGCGACTATCTCTGGTCCCTGTCGGACCTGGAGGGCGGCGTCGGGCTGGGCTATCGCTCGGCGGAGGATCCCCGGGTCCCGTTCGACGATCCCGAGGACGTGGGACTCGACGGCACCACGCCCCAGTTCATCCTGACCAAGTACCCCGACGCCAGTGCGTCGGTGGTGGTGGCCGACGGGATCGAGGCCCGACTGATCGAGGCCGAGGCCCAGCTCAAGGCCGGCGATCTGTCCGGCATGACCACGACCCTCAACGACCTGCGCCAGGGCGCGCCGGACCTGGGGCTGGCCGATCTGGCCGAGCCCGGCACCACGGTGGAGGGCGAGGACCTGCTGTTCAGCGAGCGGGGGTTCTGGCTCTTCGCCACCGGCCACCGCCTGGGCGACATGCGGCGCCTGGTGCGGCAGTACCTGCGGCCCGTGGAGACCGTGTTCCCCTCGGGCGCCTACGTCAAGGGCGGGACCTACGGCGACGACGTGAACCTGCCGATCCCGCGGAGCGAGCACAGCAATCCGAACGCGGCGAACGGTTGCCTGGATCGGAACGCGTAGGACGGTCGGTCGGAACCCACCGTTACCCGGAGCGCGGCCCTGGCCCGCCTCAGTACACCGACATGCTCGACCGGTCCAGGCCCGCCTGCAGGGTCCAGCGAATCACCTGCCCCGGCTGCAGGATCAGCGCGTCGCTGAAATAGCCGCGCGGCCCGGCGATGGGCGCGGCCAGCAGCCGGCTCGACCCGCTCTGGCTCAGCCAGCGCCAGGGAAAGCTGTACGACGCCGTGCCCAGGGCGCTGACCATCCCGAGCCGTTGGCGCAGGCTGCCGCGCACCAGGTAAATCGTCACGTCGCCCATGTAGTGGTTCTCGATCTCCACCGGGACAGGGCTGTTCGGATCGGGCGCCGGCGCCGTGGAAACGTCGCGTTTGCGGCAATCCGCCAGGGTCAGCCCCAACAGCAGGATGAGCCCCGCGCGCCGGAGCGCATGGGTCCACCGGATCTCCGCCCACCTCATCGAGGTGCCTCCCGCCATTGGCATGAGTTCGCCCACCTCCACCCGCCGCCTGCTCCGCTCACCGCGTCGAGGCCGGCGCCGCCGACCCGCCCAGATACTTCCCATACCAGCCAAGGTAGCGCTCGAGCACGTC
>JBBRGH010000616.1:0-2013 GCA_038240915.1 Gemmatimonadales bacterium
TCACGAAATAGAAGGTGCCGGCCCGGGTCTCGCCGAAGTCGTACAGCCGGATCGTGTGCGGCGACTGCAGCCCCGATGCCGCCTCGGCCTCGCGCCGGAAGCGTTCGATCAGGACGCCGGCCTCGGGCCCGCCCGGCGCGCCCAGGATTTCCGGCTTGATCAGCTTGATGGCGGCCGGCCGGGCCAGCATCTGGTGGGTGGCCCGCCACACCTCGCCCATGCCGCCGCGCCCGATCAGCTCCACCAGCCGATAGCTGCCCAGCTCCCGGGCCCGCTGCACGTGCCGGCCCAGCCGGGTCATGATCTTCGAGGGGATGACCGCGATGAGGGCACAGACGTAGTTGGGGAGGTAGTTCCACAGGATGAGGGCGAGACTCGGGATTTCCAGTCCCCGAAGATGGCTCACCAGAATCCCCACCGGATCCATCGAGGCGGCAATGAGGGACACGAACAGGGTCTTGCGCGGCGTGTTGGGGACGATCATCGGAAAGATCAGGATCAGCACGCAGAGCCAGGACAGCCGGCCGGCGAGGAGCCGCATCGGCTCCCACTGATTGACCACCCCGATCCCGAAGGCCAGCAGGATCTCGTACCCCAGCGCCAGGTCGAGCGCCCAGCGCGGGTTGCAGGTGAAGCGCCGGGTGTAGTGCCAGAGCCAGACCGAGACCGCGATGCTCACGATCCCGACCGTATCCGCCGCCCGGCCCCAGGGAATCAGGTCCCGCATGCTCATGTCGAGCAGCGGCGCCACCACATGGTTCAGGCCCAGCCCGATGCCGAACAGGGTGGCCCACACCAGCGCCAGGATGCCCAGCCGCTGGGACGCCTCCCGCAGGAGGTCGTCGGGCAGCTCGTCCCGGAGGCGCGCGGCCGCCCCGCCCGGCGAGGCTGGGGTGGTCGGCAGCTGGGTTTCCAGCAGGTCGGAATCGGTCATTCGCGGCCTATCACGTGTGGCGCAAGGCTCGAAATTGTAGCAGTTTAGTGGTCAAACGCTAACACATTGCCAAGACCCGTCAACCGGAAGGTGGCCGGGGGCGACCACGGAGGGAGGGCTCCATTGCGTGCCAGCTCCATCAACGGCCACCTGAGCCGCCTGGGGGAGAACCCGATCGTCCGGGTGATCGTCTACTACGTTCTGCTCTTCGCGGCCACGGCCCTCTTCCTCGAGTACGTGCCGGAGGCGCGGGAGCTGATCTACGGCGGCGTCCAGCAGACGACAGCCGAGGTGTCCACCGGCATCCGGGGAGTCATCGAGAACGGGCAGGTTCCCCTGTTCGACGCGCCGGCCGGGTTGCCCCTGACCGAGGTCTTCGCCATGGCGGCGGCCTTCGCGCTGATGCTGCCGGTGGCCTGGATCTACGTCATGACCCGGCAGCGGAAGGGCTTCCGGCAGTCGGTCGTGCAGACCCTGGTGATCCTCCCGATCGTGGTCGCCGGCGTGGTCTTCATGGTGAAGAACAGCTTGGCCCTCGCCTTCAGCCTGGGCGGCATCGTGGCCGCGGTGAGCTTCCGCAACACGCTGCGGGACACCAAGGACGCGGTCTACATCTTCCTGGCCACCGGGGTGGGACTCGCTGCCGGCATCCAGTCGGTGGCCTTTGCCGCGGCGCTCTCGATCACCTACAACGTGGTGATCCTGCTGCTCTGGTGGACCGACTTCGGCCGCTCGCCGGCCCACCTGCAGGGTCCGCCGGCCCAACGCCGGCTCCAGCGGGCGTTGGCCCTGTCCAACCGGACCAGCGCCTTCGTGGCGATGGTGGACGACCAGATTCTGAAGTCGCTCACGCCCGACCAACTCGAGTCGCTCGCGGCCCGGGCGGAGCGCCGGCGCCGGCGCGCGCAGGACGACAAGGACGACACGACCCGCGGCCCCCCCGTCGCCGCGCCGCCCAAAAAACCGCCCGAGATGCGCCGGCTGGAGCTTCGGATCCAGGGCCCGGCCGACGCCGCCCGCCGGGTGATCGAGCCGCTGCTCGAGTCGTCCACCAAGCGGTGGGAGTTCGTCCGCGCGCA
>JBBRGH010000617.1:0-2010 GCA_038240915.1 Gemmatimonadales bacterium
GGTCTGGAAGACGAATGCCAGCATCAACATCCCGAGGCCCGTGATTCCCCACCCGATGACCAGGGGTCCGGGGGCGGCGCTGGCCGCCATCTGGGACGGCAGGGCGAAGATCCCGCTGCCGATCATGGATCCCACCACGAGCGCGGTGAGGGCGGCGAGGCCCAGTCCGACGCTACGAGGGGGAGGGTTGTCTCCGGCACTTGTCTGCTCGACATGCCGGGTGAGTACGTGACTCATCTCCAGCTCCTTAGGCACTGCCGGACCGGAAGTCCGGCACTTCCGACGCTAGGAGCGGCTCGTGGCGGCAGTCAGGGTCACTCGTCCCTCCACAAGGCGCCGGAGGTCACCGGGCGCTGTGATTCCCCTCACCCACCGGTTCACCAGACGGGGCGCGGACCCGCGAACGGCAGCTCGACCAGCGGTGGGCCGAAGCCCGAGACGTCGCGCAGGATCCACTGTTCGCGGAGCAGGAGCATCGCCGAGGCGGGGCGCAGGAGCACCCACAGCCAGCGGCCCCCGGCCTCCCCGATGAAGACCGAGCGGTCGAGCTCGGCTTCCTCCGCAACGATCGAAACCGGCCAGAGCGGCACCGGCTGGAGGCCGATCCGGACCCGGACCGGTGGCGGCCCGGAGCCCACCACCTCCGGACCCGGGTCGAGGTGGCGGATCCCGGCACAGCGCGCCCCGAGCCCGACGCCGGACTCCTCGGTAACCACCAGGACGTCCACCGGGCCATCCAGGGCGCTGGTGCCCGAGCTGCAGGTCATCGTCGCCCGGGCCGGTTGCTCGCCGACCACCGCGAAGTCGCTGACCCACCAGCCGGGGCTCAGCGGCCACGGCAACCGGGTCGGGAAGTCACCGGCCGAGGTCAGGGCGTCGGCGAACCCGTCGTACGACGGCTCCTCGGGCCGCCGCAGAGCGGGCGTCACGCCGTGCTCGGGGCACGCCCAGCCGCCGCTGGGCACCGGGGCGACCGGGGCGGGACATCGGGGACACTCCATCCGGAGCGACATGGGGTCCACGCTCGTGGGCGCGGCCGGTGCGGGTCAAGAGTTCCAGCGCTGGACCACCGGCGTCTCGCGCTCCCAGGCGAGCACCGAGACCGTCGCCGTGTCCAGGCGCAGGTGCCGCCCGTCGGTCACCGGCAGATCCATCCAGCGCGCTGCCAGGGCCCGCAGCGAGTGACCGTGCCCGAACAGCAGGACCCGCCCCTCGGCCGCGCGGCAGCGCGCGACGACGCGGTCCAGGCGGACCTTCAGGTCGTCCGCGGTCTCCCCTCCGGGCACCGGCCCCGACCAGATCGTCCAGTCCGGGTAGGTCTTCCGGATGTCCGGCGTGGTCTCGCCCTCGAGGTCTCCGTAGTCCCACTCCGCGAGGTCCGGGTCCACCTCCGCCTCCGGGTGCCCGGCCAATCGTGCGGTCTCGCGGGCCCGGCGGCGCGGCGAGGTCAGCACCAGCGAGAAGTCGTCGTCGTCGAGCCGGTCGTGCAACCCCTTCGCCACCGCCTCACCGTCGTGGGTCAGCGGCAGGTCGGTGGTCGAGGTGTGCCGCCCGTCGCGGCTCCACTCGGTCTCCCCGTGCCGGATCAGCCACACCTCGTCGCATGCCATGCGCCCAACCTAAGGCCCATCCCCGACCGACCGTGCCACGATGCCGGTCATGGTGTCGACCTCCGATGTGAGCACGCGCGAGGACTCACGCGCCCGCCGGGCCGGCGCGGCCGGCTTCTTCACCCAGGGCTTCGTGTTCATCAGCCTGACCACCCGGCTGCCCGACGTGCAGGACCACTGGGGTTACAGCGACACCACGCTCTCCCTGCTCCTGCTGATGATGGTGCTGCTGGCGGGCCTGGGCACCGTGCTTGCCGAGACGGCCTGCAAGCGCGTCGACAGCGCGGTGATCCTGCGGGCGGGCCTGCTCGGGATCGCGGTCACCGTGCCCGTGTTCGCGCTGGCCGGTGACCAGGCGGTGTTCATCGCCTCCCTGGCCGGGTACGGCGTCGCGCTGGGC
>JBBRGH010000618.1:0-2005 GCA_038240915.1 Gemmatimonadales bacterium
GGTACCGCAACTCACCCAGCACCCTGGCGGTGCCCTGGGAGGTCTTGTCCACGGTCCGGAGCGAGGGCGCGTTCCGGGGCCGCACCACCCGCCAGGCGCGCTGGAAGCCTCGATCGTGGGCCCACGCGAGACGGGCGCTCGCGAGCGCCGTGCCGATGCCGCCGCTCCGCTCGGCGGGCGGAACGTACAGATCCCAGAGGTACGCCGCGTCCGGCGGAAGGGGCAGCCGGTAGACCTCGATGTCGGGCTCCATCAGGCTGGAGCACCAGGTGTAGCCCACCGGCCGCTCGCCACGCCAGGCGGCGAGGCAGGACCGGCCGCGGCTGCGGATCGCGGCCATGCCGACGAGCTCTCGCCGGGTGGCGATCGGGGCGAGCCGGCTCCAATCCGCGTCCTCGAACGGCGCGATGACGATGCCGGCCGGCGGTAGCAGGTCGCGGCCTCGCGTCAGGTCCTGCTCGATCAGGAACGACCGGCTCCGCCGGAGGACGCGATATACGGACCGGTGGGCCAGCTCGCTCCACACCCCGCTCGGCCCCTCGCGCAGCCACGCGGCGAGCGCGTCTTCGGGGAAGGTGCGAGCGTCCTGCGCATACTTAGCCAGTCGGCCACCCGTCGGCGGCTGCTCAGCGGGAGGCATCGTCGCCTCCGAGGATGGCAAGACCGGCGGCGGTCTCGATCCGGACGGGGTGCTCCCGCAGCAGTCTCGCCGCGGCCCGGGCACCGCGACGCATCCGGATGGCCACCAGATGGGCCAGCGGTTCGGGCACGGGCTCGAAACCCAGCTTCTGCTTCACGAAAGCCACGCCATCGTCGAGAAACGGCGTGGTTCGTCCCAGGTCGACTCGCTCGTATCCGGCCTGCGCGGCCCAGCGCAGCGTCGCCAGCGTGGCGGCGGTTCCGGCCCCGGCCGCCAACAGCCGCGGATCGCCGTCCCGCACCCCCGTGAGCGGGATCCAGACGCCGCGGGCCGCCGGCACGGCGCAGCACCCCGCAACCCGTGCACCGTCGAGCAGGACGAAGTGCAGGCTGCCTCGGGCGGCCAGATCGTGGCGCAGCCGGGTCGACGGCAGCCACGCCTCTCCGCCGAAACGGGCCTTGGCCTCGGGCTCGACCATCCCCAGGTAGAACTCCTCCCAGTCCGCGGCCGCGCCCGCCACCTCGTGCGTGTAGGCGTGCCGTGCCACCCGTTTGAGGTCGCACCGCAGGCTGCGCGACGGCCGGACCGGCGGGACCTCGCGCGCCCGCGCCGCCCAGCGGACCGCTGAGGGCACCGTGTGCCAGCCGGCTCGGCGGAACGGCTCCGCCGCCCAGCGATGGACGTGCGCCAGCAGCAGGTCGGCCTCGACGCCATCCAGCGCCGCCGGCGTCCGCAGCGACACGCGGCCGTCGGCCCGATCCGCCGGGCGCGCGCCCAGCCGGCTGACCCACTCCTCGAACCGCTTTGGGCGACCGACGGTGGCCATCCGGATCGTCTCGTCTCCGGCCGGCACGCTGTAGTAGCGCACCTCGCCGGCCTGGACCAGCGGCCAGCTCAGCGCCCGATGTCCGGTGACCCAGCGTTGGGCGTGACGTGAGGTGCAGACCGGCACCAGAAAGCGCTCCTCCAGCGCGGCCGCGAACCCCGGCGCGTCAGTGGGCATGGGCCGCGCCTTCGCCTTCCAGGGTCTCGTACATGGCCACGGCCTCGGCTCGGGTCGGCGCGAAGGCCACCAGGCCCGCGACGCCGTCCACCAGCCCCGCCGTGTGGAACGGCACGATGCCGGTGCCCGTCGCCGGGTCGTATCGTCGGGTGCCAAGCTGGCGGAGGAGCTCCCGGACGGTGCTCGCCCGGGTGGGAGCGACGCCGCCCGCGAAGCCGCCGATCGCCGGGCGGCCCGCCGCCAGCCGCCCCTGGTTCAGTCGCTCCAGCATCGCGACTGGTTGTCCCGATCCGTTGAAACGCGGATTGATCTCCGCCAGCACGAAGCGCGTGTGGCCGGCGGGGTCCACGAACTCGACGAAG
>JBBRGH010000619.1:0-2003 GCA_038240915.1 Gemmatimonadales bacterium
CCGCAGGCATGTTCCTCGACGCCGCGCACGGCAAGCTTTACGCGGCACATGCCGGCGACGGCAGCCTCTCGCAGGTCACCTGGAACAGCGCCCCGCCGCTGCCCGGGCAGCCCGCCGCCGGACGCCCCGCCGGCCCCCCGGTCACGGTGAGCGCGAACGGCACGGACTGGCGCGCACGGGGGCTGTTCAATCTCGCCCCATAGGCGATCGCGCCGAGCGCACAAGGGTGGGACCGGGCAACCGGTCCCGCCCTTTCCGTGTGCCCTGTCAGAAACGCGACTCGCGGTGGTGGTTTAGCCGGTGATGGCCGGTAGCAGGTCGATTGCCCGCCTCGGGTAGCCGAGTCATCCATCGTGGGATACGTTCGAGGAAGTCCGCTTCCGGGGGGTTGCGGACTCTCATGGCAAGAGCTCCGGGGCGCCGACACGGCGCCATCAGGTGCGCGCCAACGCAGGACGGCTCCGTGACCGGAGGCTGGAGAGGGCCTTGTGCCTCCCCCGAAACCCCTGATCCGGCCGTCACCAAGGCATTCCGCCCTGTGGGATGCAAGGAAAAGGTAGCCGCAATGCTCGGAAAGAAGACACTCGGAATCGCCGGCGCGACAGCCGCGCTCGTGATCGGCATGGCCGGCCCGGCACTGGCGGAGGGCAACGGCGTGGCCGTCAGCGCCGCCAACCAGATGCGCTTCGAAGCTCCTGGCCCCTCCGCTATCGGCTGGCAGTCGGTGTCCAGTGACTCGCCGCTGGACACCAACAGCCGGGCGCTGGTGATGCACGTCGATGCACCCGACGGATTCGCCGACGCCTACACCCGCAGGAGTCTCAACATCAACACCCCGGTGGGGCAGTTGAAGAACCTGTCCTTCGAGTTTGACAACACGAGGGCGTTCACCGGTGGGCTCCGATTCTCGGTGATCATGGACGACGGGTCGGTGCTGTTCGCGCCGGCCGACGCTTGCAACAACCCGGAGACGGTGCGACCGACGTGGTCCCGGGCAGACTTCACCGGCAACACGGTCGGCAACTGCACTCTGTTCTACGGTGCCGAGACGTTCAGTCCTGACGGCACCCGCTCGGCGTGGACCAACTTTGCCGTGAAGCACCCTGAGCAGGTCGTGAAGTACGACTTCATCATCAACGACAACCCCGGCACGACCGGGGCAACCTCGGTGGTCGACCGGATCTCCTTCGGCACCAACTTCCTCTACAACTACAGCGCCACGCGCGCCGTCCCCTGCCAGAACAACGAGAACGTCTGCTAGCTGCCTGCTAGACCATTCCGCACGAAACACGCCGGGTGCCCTCATGCACCCGGCGTGTCTTGCGAGAGCGACATGGCAGCAGAAGTTCACCGCTTGACGGTTGGGTTATCGCACCACGACGGTCGAGCCGGTCGGCGCGAACAGCACCCAGGCGCGGCCCGGGGCCGGATGCACGACCTGCTTGTTGAGGTCCACCACGTTGGCCAGGGTCTTGGCGCTGGGCCGATACCACGACCCGTGAACGGCATGGGCGCCGGAGACCACGGTGGCCGCGCCCTGGCCGAACACGCCGGCCCCCGACAGGGTGCGCAGCGGCGAGTGCACGACGATCGCCCGATAGGCCATCGTCAGCACCTCGACGCTGACCGCCGAGACCGCCGCCCCGCCGACCGTGGACCGCCAGAGCCGGGCCGCAGCGTCGTAGGTCCAGGTCTGGGCGGGACGGCCCGGCGGCGTGACCACCAGCGTCTTGGCCGGACTCACCGCAGTGGAGCCCAGCGGCTCGCCCGCGGCGGCGTAGACGAAGGCCGGCGGGGGGGCGGTACGTCCCTTCGGCACCTGGGCGTACAGCGCGCCGGTGCTGGTCAGGCTAGGCGAGACGATGCCGCAGACTCCTGAGGCCGTGAGCTGCTTGACGAAGCCGGACGACCCGCCGGTGTATCCGGCACAGCCGTGGAAGACCTCCAGCACCCGCGGGTCGGTGGGGCGGATCGACGTGACCGGACCAACGGCAGCGGCGTCG
>JBBRGH010000620.1:0-2003 GCA_038240915.1 Gemmatimonadales bacterium
AACTGCAGCCGCGAAGTTGACCTGGACCAGCTCCAGCGCCGCGTCGACGTCCCGCCACGCGCGCTCCTGATCGCCCAACAGCCCGAACGCCACCATGACGACGTCGACGTCCCCTCCGGTCTCGAAGATGGAGCTGATGGCGCGCTCATAGGACGTCCGGTCGGTGGCTTCGAGATCCACCTCGGTGACCTGTATGCCGCGGGCGTCCAGTGCTGCGGCGGCGGCCGTCCGGCGCTCCCCCGGACGCGCGGCCAGCGTGACCTGAACCCCGCGGCGTCCCTCGGTCAGCTTCACGACCGTGGCCAGGGCGATGTCAGAAGTTCCCCCCAGCACCGCGATCCGTTGCACGTTACCGATTGCGTCTTTCACCGCCCCAGCATCCTGGCAAGGTCGGAGGTGAAGACCCCGGCGGGGTCCGCGGCCCGTCTGATGTCGCGCCACTCATCCAGGCGAGGATACATAAGCGCTATCGCTGAGGCCGGGAGCCGGGAGTCCTTGGCGAGGTACTGGCGGCCCCCAGCTGCCAGGACCTCCTCGTCCAGCCGGTTGAGCAGCCCACCCAGGATGCCCGCACCGATCGGCACGTCAAGGGCCAGGGTCCAGCCGGGTGTCGGAAACGACAGGTGGCCCGGGCTCGACGGCCCGAACCGCTTGAGCACTGCCAGGAACGAGGCCTGACCAGCCTCGCTAAGCATCTCCAGGCACCGGCGGAGGGTGTCCTCGGCGCCGAAGGGCACGACGAACTGGTACTGCAGGCAGCCCCTCGGCCCGTAGATGCGGTTCCAGTGGGCGACGGCGTCCAGCGGATGGAAGAACGCCGCGATTCCCTGGACTTCGCCTCGGCGCTCACGCGGGGCCTTGCGATACCACGTCTCGTTGAAGGCAGCGACGCTCGCCCGGTTCAACAGGCCGCTCGGAAAGACCGGTGGCGCGACCGCCAGCTGCCTGGGCCGGAAGTCCAGCGGATGGTCGCGAAGTCGGTGGGGCAGCTGCTCAAGGGTGGCTGACCAGCCCCGGGTCAGGACCGAGCGCCCCAGGGAGGAGCCTCGGGCAAGGCAGTCGATCCAGGCCACGGAGTAGGTGTAGCGGTGGTCGCCTTCGGCCATCCGCCCCAGCAGGTCGTCAAGGTCCGTACAACGCTCGGTGTCCACCAGGCAGTGGGCCGACTCCACCTTCTTCATCCTCAGGGTCGCGCGCAGGACCAGGCCGGTCAGTCCCACCCCCCCGACGGTGGCCCAGAAGAGCTCCGAGACCGGGGTCAGCTGGCGGATCGTGCCATCGGCGCACAGCAGGTCCATGGCAACAACGTGAGTTCCGAAGCTGCCGTCCACGTGGTGGTTCTTCCCATGGATATCGGCGGCGATCGCCCCCCCGACCGTCACCTGCCGCGTACCCGGGGTTACCGGCACTAACAGCCCAAGCGGCAGAAGGACCTGCATCAGGTGGTCGAGGCTGACACCGGCTTCGACCTCGACCAGCGCCGTGGCGGTGTCCACCGACAAGACACGGTCGCGGGTGGTCATGTCCACCACCGTCCCGCCACCGTTCTGGGCGGCGTCGCCATAGCTGCGGCCCAGCCCACGAGCGAGAACCCCACGCCGACCGGCTCCAGTGACCAGGCGGGCAAGGGTGGCATCGTCCCCGGCCGAGTGGACCGTCGCGACGCTTGGGCTGGTCCCACCCCAACCCGTCAGCGGGCGGCGTCCCTCCATTGAGTCCTCCTCCACTGGCGATCCAGACGACTCTATCTGGCGGCCAGCCGAGGCGGGTGTGCCGGGTTCGAAGATCAGAGCCGTTCCGATATCCCGCGCAGCCGACTGCGCTGAAGCCTTCGCTGACGGCGGTCGACGCGGGGCCGACCCCCCGCGTTGACTCATCAAAAATGCGCGCGTAGGGGTAGTCGTTGACTCACCTAGGAATGCGCGCGTAGGGCGCGCCTACCGGGCTGGTGTTGATCTGGCCGATAGGCCCGATCGATGGGACTGACGTTGAGCCAACGGCAA
>JBBRGH010000621.1:0-2001 GCA_038240915.1 Gemmatimonadales bacterium
GCGCGGCGGCCGGTCGGAGTCGTGGAGTCCACCCGGGCGGACTCGGCGAACCAGAGGGCGGCGTCCTCGAGCTTGCCCGCCGAGTCGGCCCGCTCTCCCAGGCTGAGGGCGCAGTCGGCGGCACCCTGCCTGGCCGGCGCCCGCATGCTGCTGTCCTGGCTCCGGCGCAGCACCGCTCGGTACTGCAGCAGCGCCTGCCCGCAGCCGGCCGTGGCCCGGAGCGCATGCCCGTAGAGGGTGAGCAGCGAATCGACCGTCTCCGGCGCGGTAGCGGCGGCCAGCGCCGCCGGGAGCAGCACCACCAGCCCGGCGGTGTCGGGCGCCGGCTGCAGCGCAAGGATGAGGGCGTAGCGCCCGGTGGCACGCTCCGGCGCGAGGGCCTGGAGCCCGGTCACCACCTCGCGCAGCACGTCGGCGTTGCCGGAACGTTCCGCGGCGCGGGCCACCGATTCGAGCCCTTCGGCAGCCTCGTCGCTCCGGGTCGGGTCGTCCCCCGCCAGCCGGAGGTACGCCTCGGCCGACTCGCGGAGCTCGTTGGTGTGGAGCGCCGCGGCAGCGACCTTGGCCCAGACCGCCGCGTCCGGCCGCCCGCCCAGCAGCGTGCGATACTCCCCCAGGGCGTCGGCGAACCGTCCCTCGGCGTAGGCACGGTCGCCGGCCCGCCCGCGATCGTTGCCGCCGCACCCGGCCGCCACTCCCGCGGCCAGCCACGCCAGAGCCGCCCGTGCGGCCCAGCCACCCGTCACGCGCCGGTACGTCCCAGCATGGCGAGATAGGCCTCGACCCGGGCGTTCTCGGGTCGGCGGGCCAGACACGCCCGCCACACTTCGCGCGCGCCGACGCCGTCGCCCGAAAGGAAGTGGGCCAGGCCGAGCGCGGCTTCCGCGTCCACGAAGTTGGGCCGCGCGCGGAGCACCTGTTCCAGGGCGTCGCGGGCCTCGAGCGGCCGCCCCGCCTCGAGCATCACCCGCGCCATCCGGTAGCGAAGGTCCTGAAAGCCGGGACCGAGCTCGAGGGCCCGTTCGTACTGCTCGATCGCGCGGGAGAGCGCGCCGGCTTCAGTGTATGCGTCGCCCAGCTCGGCATGCTGATTGGCCAGTCGGGCCGCCACCGGCGCCGGCAGCCCGGCGGTGGGCGGCGAGACACTCTCCGCCGCCCGACGGAACGATTCCTCGGACTCCGAGGACCGGCCGAGCTCGCTCAGGACCAGGCCCTGATGGATCAGCGCCTCGAGGTAGCGCGGATTGAGCTCGAGGGCCATCCGGAACTGGGGCAGCGCCTCTTCCGAGCGGCCCAGTAGCGACAGCGATACCCCGATCAGGTGGTGCACATCGGCGAAGGCCCGCCCCGAGGCCACGATCTCCTCCAGCAGGTAGATCGCGCCGTAGTAGTCCTGGACGGTGAACCGGTCGCGGGCCCGGGCCAGCAGTCGCTCAGTCTGACCGGCCATAGGCCTCCCTGTACCAGGCGACGAACCGCGCGATGCCTTCCGGAAACGGCGTCTTCGGCGCGTACCCCAGCACGGCGGCCGACCGGGTCAGGTCCGCCGCGGTCCGCTGGACGTCGCCCGGCTGCATCGGGCCCCATTGAATCCGGGGCTCGAGCCCCAGCGCCCGGGCGATCTCGGCCACCATGTCGCCGGTGGTCACCGACCGGTTGCCGCCCAGATTGAAGGTCGCCATGCCGACCGGAGCCGTGGCGGTCCAGTCGATCGCGGCGGTCACGCCGGCGACGATGTCGTCGCAATACGTATAGTCGCGCGACTGGGTGCCATCGCCGAAGAGCGTGAGGACCTCGCCTTCGACCATCCGCCGGGTGAAGGCGTGGATGGCGAGGTCGGGGCGCTGGCGGGGGCCATAGACCGTAAAGAACCGGATCGCCGCGGTGCGAAAGCCGTAGATCGGCGCCACGGCCCGGAGCAGCAGCTCGCCGGCCCGCTTGGTGGCCGCGTAGGGCGAGACCGGCTCGACCGCAGCGGCGTCCTCGCGGAACGGCACCGGC
>JBBRGH010000622.1:0-2000 GCA_038240915.1 Gemmatimonadales bacterium
GCGGCGGGCAGGGCGTCGAAGATCCGGTTCATCGCGGCGTCGTCGTGCGCGGCGGAGAGGAACCAGGCTTCGAAGACCGACGGCGGCAGGTAGACCCCGGAGTCCAGCATCGAGTGGAAGAACGGCGCGTAGCGGAACACCTCCTGGCCCTGGGCGTCGTCGTAATTGTGCACGCCCCGGGCGGAGGTGCCGAACGCCATCGAAAACAGGTTTCCGGCCCGCTGGATCGAGTGGTCCACGCCCGCCGCCTCGAGCGCGGAGGACAGGGCCGTGGAGAGCTCCCAGGCGCGGGCATCCACGAAGGAGTAGACCTCGGGGGTGGCGTGGGTCAGCGTCGCGACGCCGGCGGCCATCGCCACCGGGTTGCCGGACAGCGTGCCGGCCTGGTAGACCGGGCCCAGCGGCGCGAGGTAGTCCATGACCTCGGCCCGGCCGGCGAGGGCCGCCGTCGGCATCCCGCCGCCGATGACCTTGCCGAACGTCAGCAGGTCCGGGGTCCACGGCTGGGCAGCGTCGACCGCCCCGCCGGTGAGTCCCCAGTAGCCCGAGTACCCGGTACGGAAGCCGGTGAGGACTTCGTCGAGGATCAGCAGGGCACCGTGCTCCCGGGTGATGCGGGACAGGCCGGCGTTGAAGCCCTCTCCCGGCGTCACGACGCCCATGTTGGCCGGCGCGGCCTCGGTGATGACGGCGGCGATGTTCGCGCCGTGTTTGGCGAAGGCGGCCTCGACGGCGGCGAGGTCGTTGTAGGGCAGCACGAGGGTTTCGGCGGCGGTGGCGGCCGTGACGCCGGCGGAGCCCGGGAGCGCCAGGGTGGCGACGCCGGAGCCGGCGGCGGCGAGCAGCCCGTCCAGGTGGCCGTGGTAGCAGCCGGCGAACTTGATGATGAGGTCCCGGCCGGTGAAGCCGCGGGCCAGCCGCACGGCGGTCATGGTTGCCTCGGTGCCGGTGGAGACCATCCGGACGCGTTCGGCGGCGGGGACCCGCTCCTGGACGATCGCGGCGAGGTTGGCCTCATCCGGCGTCGAGGCGCCAAAGGAGAGTCCGCGGTCGACGGCGGCGTGCACGGCGGCGAGGACCGCCGGATGGGCATGCCCCAGCAGCGCCGGGCCCCAGGAGCAGACGAGGTCGACGTACTCGGCGCCGTCGGCGTCGGTCAGGTAGGGGCCTTTCGCGGAGACCATAAAACGCGGGGTCCCGCCGACGGAGCCGAACGCGCGGACCGGCGAGTTGACGCCGCCCGGCATCAGCTTGCGGGCGCGGTCGAAGAGTTCCTCGTTGCGAGGGTGGCTGGAAGTCATGGTTCCTATTCTTTCAGTCGCATTCAATGGATCAGTCGCCTTCAACGGATCGGCGCAGCCCCGGCCAGCAGGCTGGCAACCCGGGGTGCCACCTCGGTGCCGAACAGCTCGATCGAACGCATCATGGCCTTGTGCGGCAGGGTGCCGTTGCTGTACTTCAGGTCAAAGCGGTCCACGCCGAGGTGCCGCTTCAGCAGCGCGATCTTCGCGGCAACCGTGTCCGGGGATCCGACGTAGAGGGCACCCTCGGGGGCGCACATGGCGTCGAACTCGGCGCGGTTGCCCGGGCCCCAGCCGCGCTCCGCGCCAATGAGGTTGCGCTGGCCGAGCCAGTGCGGAAAGACCTCCTCCCGCGCCTCCTCGTCGGTGGCGGCAATGTGGCCCGGTGAATGCGTGGCCATCTGCTGCATCGGGTGGCCGTATTTCGCCATCGCTTCGCGGTAGAGGTTGGCCAACGGCGCGAAGGACCTCGGCTGTCCGCCGATGATGGCGAAGATGATCGGGTAGCCGTATTCGGCGCAGCGCAGCACCGACTCCGGGGTCCCGCCGACGCCGATCCAGGCGGGCAGCAGGTGGTGTTCGAGCGGCGGGTAGGCGCTGAGGCCGCTGATGGGCGCCCGGGTCCGGCCTTCCCAGTGAATGGGCTCCTGGGCCCGGGCCTTGTCGAAGAGCTCAAGCTTCTCCTCGAACAGGACCTCG
>JBBRGH010000623.1:0-2000 GCA_038240915.1 Gemmatimonadales bacterium
TCGGGTCGAGGCGGGGTCGGTCCGGCCTCGTACTAATTGCACACGTCGGCGACGGCGGCGCTAATGCTGGTTTCGGCGCCCTTGAGCTTGGCCGAGCCCGGCCGCCGGACCAGGAGCGCCCGCACCGCCAGCAGCTCGCGCTGGCGCCGCGCGCAGACGGTGGAGGTCCGCGGCCCGCGCTTGGTGATGCTGCCGAACGGCGTCGCGCCGTTCGACACGGTGATCGCCGCGGTGGAATCCTTCGGATGGGCCTTGGAGGTAACGCGAGTGGCCTGCTTGTCGGCGCTGGGGCCGGTCGGCGTATGGTCGCCTCCGCAGCTCAGGAGGGTCGCCGCCACGGCAAGGGTGAGGACGAACGAAGGGGCTGAACGCACCGGGTGCCTCCTGTGGATGAACGCGCAGCGGAGCCGCCGGTGGGTTCCGCCGAAAATCGATTGCCGGAATGAATGAGATGGTTGAGCAGGGCGAGTCGCTCGCATAAGCCAGGCCCGCGGAGGGATCGACGGGCCATGTTGTCACATCACGAGTTAGCCGGCATGGCTGAGGCGGATCAACCCGGAGGTGATGCGTCAGCGCCGCAGGGCCGGCGCGTCACGGCGGGTTGCGTCACAGCCCTCGTCGCCGACGGGCAGGACGCCGAGGGCGACATGCGCTGTCGCCAGCTAACACCCCCGCCCCGGCGGCGGAGCGGCCAGGACCAGCAACGACCGGAACCGCCGGTCGTTCGCGATCGGATCGAACGGCGGGTCGCAACGCAGGTGCAGCTGAAAGTGGAGATCCGCCGCTGGCGCGTATCGCGTGAGCCAGCCGACGGCTCGATCGGTCTCCCCAAGCGCGGCATACGCCTGGGCGACAAACACCACCGTGTGCAGCGGCGTCGGCGCGTACGCCACCGCCAGTGACTCGGCCCGGCGGAGGTCGTTGCGCGCCGCCCGGCGCCGGCCGCCGCGGGCTTCCGCCAGCGCGATGCCGGCGACGGAGTTGAGCACTTCCACTTCGGTGCTCAGCCGCCCCGCCGCATCGAAGGCCGCCTCCGCTCGGGCGTACTCACCTCGTTCGATGGCGATAGAGCCAACCGCCGTCCGCCCCAGCAGATAGTTCGGATCCACCGCGACCGCGCTGTCGGCCCAGACCGCCGCGCTGTCGTACTGCCGCCGCCAGTAGTAGCCGAGCGCCAGGAACGCCGCGCCTTCGGCATACGACGGGCTCAGCGTCACACAGCGGTGCCACGCCCGCATCGCCTCGTCGAACTGCCCCGACTCGGCCAGCGCGAGCGCGAGCACGTGCCAAGCGGGACCGTCGGTGGAATCCAGACGCACGGCCTCGCGGATGGACTTGAGCACCGGCGTGACATCCGTCGGATCCACCAGACGACTCACCATCGCCTGGGTCATCCAGACGTCTGCGCTACCGCGGTCCGCGGCAATCGCACGGTCCACCGCCGCGACCGCGAACCGCGGCATGCTGTCCCGCGGAACCCCCGGAATGGCGAAGTGCCGACCATAGGCGCGGACGTAGGTCCTGGCCAGTCCGGTCCACGCTCTGGTGTAGCTGGAATCCAGGTTCGTCGCGGCGCTGAACGCGGAGACCGCCTCGATCGCCCCGGCGGGCGTCCGGCGGTCATAACCGCGGATGCCGAGCTGATAGAGTGCGACGACATCCGCATCGCCCACGGGCTTCGCGGCGCCCGGGCGTGACCGTATCAGCAGCCACGCGACCACCGCGACCGCGACCAGCAGCACGGCCGGAACGACGACGTGCTTTCCGCTGGCCGCTCGCCGGCCGGGCCGGCGGATGTCGGGCGATGTCCCGCTCCGAAGCGCCGCGGCGAACGCCGCCGTGTCGGCAAAGCGATCGGCCGGAACCCGCTCGAGCGCCTTGAGCACGGTCTGCTCGACCGACGCCGGCACAGCGGGCCGCACAGACCGGATCGGCCGGGGGGCTTCCGCGAACCGCCGGGCTACCACGGCCTGCGCGGTGGGCCCGGTGAACGGCGGCTC
>JBBRGH010000624.1:0-1993 GCA_038240915.1 Gemmatimonadales bacterium
CCTGCCAGGTCGAGACGCCGAGGTCCTTGCCCTTGTGCGACGGGTAGTTCACGTTCGCGTCGCCGTCGATGAGGACTTCGGCGTCCGGGCCGGTCGAGTACGCGGTCCACATGTGGGCGCCGGTGTTGGCATCGACGGCCGTGACGCGGCCCCGCACGCCGAACTCACCGCCCGAGATCCCCATGATGACCATTTCCTTACCCGACTTGCTCTTGATGTAGATCGGGGCGTTGGTCATCGTGGCGCCCTGCTTGTAACCGGTGGCCTCGGGCCCGGCGTTGGACTTCTCCGGGTGCTTGGCCTTCCACAGCTCCTTGCCGGTCTTGGCGTCGAGGGCGATCAGCTCGCCCTGGAGCGCCTGGATGTAGATCTTGCCGCTCGGGCTGTAGGCGGTGCCCCGGTTCACCAGGTCGCAGCACGCGATTGGAATCGCGTCGGGCGACTGGTTCGGCACGTACTTCCAGACCTGCGGCGCGCCGGGCTTGGAGATGTCGAGCGCGTACACGATGTTCGGGAACGAGGTGTTGACGTACATCATGTTGCCGACCACGAGCGGGTTGCCCTCCTGGCCGCGCAGCGTGCCGAGCGAAAACGACCAGACCGGCCGGAGCTCGCCGACGTTGGCCGTCGTGATCTGCTTGAGCGGGCTGAAGCGCTGCAAGCTGTAATCACGACCGGTCATGTACCATTGGCCCTCGGGCGCATTCAGGGTCCAAGCCCCTGACCGCGCCTGGGCCGTGGCGGACACGGCGATGGCTACGCTCAGCCCCGCCGCAATTCCGCCAGACACCACCTGCTGGGTAAAGCGATTCATAACTGACCTCAGGATGAAGGGTGGTTCTACTGCTCTACTGCATTCGTTGCCACGTGCTGCGTGTGCCGAAGCGGCGAGGCGGCTACTGGGCTCGAGTGGCCGCGGACCAGGGACCGGAGGGCGGGCCGCGTTCGGCCCCGGAGCGGTCCCCGCGCGCGCTGCGGGAGAGGGTTTGCCCTGAAGTACGCCTCGAGACGCCGCCGCGGATTTCCGTGGGGCGCGCCACGGCGTCAGGGCACCGGGCCGTGCCGAAGCACGAGGCAAATTGGGATGAGGAGCGACCACGGGACTGCGGGAACGGCGGCGACGACGCGGGCGGGAGAACGGACCGGTCCGGAGGATTGGAGGGCCACCGCCAGCTCGCCGAGCCCGACCAACACCGGCCACGCGACGGACGCACCCGGGGGAAGCCCGGAATGGACGTCGACATCGTGCCAATGGTGAAAGCGAACGGGAACAAGCCCATCTCACCCCTCAGCGTCACCGCTGAACCGCGTTGTGTGTCTGTTAAGGAGCTGCAGTTGGGGAGGCGGTCATCCTGCTGGTACCGCCGGCAGATTCGTTCTGTTCCGCGTACAGCCAAGTGCTCGCCTGCGGAAGGCTTAGAGGGGCCAGTATACATCGGGCAAAATGAACTGTCAATCACGGATTCCCGCCCGTTCCCTCCGCCAGACCCTGGCGCCCGAGCCGGCAAATCCCCCCTCGAAAACCTGGCCCCCGGCGCCCACGAGTTCCGCCGCGCGCGCCGCCAGGGCCCGGCCGTCCGCCTCGCTCGCCACCAATCCGTAAACCGCCGGCCCCCAGGAACTCTGGCCGACCCCAGCCGCGCCCCAGCCTGCCATCTGGCGTACCAGCGCGGCCGACGGCCCCGGCGCGAACACCCCGCCCTGCTCACCAGCGAACCACCCCCCGGTGACCCGCTGGATTTCGGTCAGCGCGGCGCCGAAACTGGCCAGATCCGCCTCGACCAGCGCCGGGAGCAGCTGCATGAGCACCAGGTGGGCGACTCGCTCCACCTCGGGTTCGGCCGGCGGCGGCAGGCGGGCAAAGGCCGCCGCCTCCGCCTCACCGCTCAGCCCGGGAGCCCCCGGAGGGACCACGACCACGCAGCGCCAGCCGACGGGGAGGGCATAGCGGGCCAGCAGCGGAGCGATCTCCTCCACCTCCGGCCTCCGACCC
>JBBRGH010000625.1:0-1992 GCA_038240915.1 Gemmatimonadales bacterium
AGGCCGGCCGGCGCGCTCCCGCTGGGGTGTAGATTCCGCCATGGGTCTGGTCATCACCCCGGCGATCGTGCTGTCCGCCGTCCGCTACAGCGAAAGCACCAAGATTGTCCGGCTCGCCACCCGCGAGCACGGGGTCCAGAGCGCGATCGCCAAGGGCGCGCTCCGGCCCCGGAGCCGGTTCGGAGCGGCGCTCCAGCTCCTGAGCGAGGGTCAGGCGCAGTACCTCGCCAAGGAGAACCGCGAGCTGCACGTGCTCACAGCCTTCGATCTCCAGGTGCTCCACGTTGGCCTGGCCGCCGATCTGGCCCGCTACTCGACCGCTTCCGCGCTCGCCGAGGTCATGATCCACTTCGCCCCGGCCGACCCGCATCCCGACAGCTACGATCTGTTCCGCGACGCGCTCCAGGCGCTCGAGCAGGCGCCGGCCGAGGCGGTGGACTCGCTCGGCTTCCGGGCGCTCTGGCACCTGGTGAGCGTGCTCGGCTTCGCGCCGTCGCTCGACGCCTGCGCCCGCGACGGCGCGCTGCTGCCGCCGGAGGGCGCGCTGCCCTTCAGCGCCCGCGACGGCGGCGCCCTCTGTCCCGCCTGCGCCGCCCAGCACGGCGCCACCCAGCTCCCGGCCGACGACCGGGCCGACCTGGTGGCCCTGCTCGATCCCGACGCCGAGCTGCCGGCACTCGACCAGCGCCACGGCGCGGCCCACCGGCGCCTGCTGGCGCGCTACGTCCGCTACCATCTGGCCGAGGGGGCCGAGCTGCCCGGGCTCGACTTCTGGCTCCGCCGGCCCTGGGTGACGGCGTGATCATCGGGACCGCCGGCCACATCGACCACGGCAAGTCCGCCCTGGTGGCGGCGCTGACGGGCCGGACCATGGACCGACTGGCGGAGGAGCGGAGGCGCGGCATCACGATCGATCTCAACTTCGCCCCGCTCGCGCTCCCCGGCGGCGGCACCGCCGGCATCGTGGACGTGCCCGGCCACGAGGACTTCGTCCGCACCATGGTGGCCGGCGCCTCGGGGATCGACCTGGCCCTCCTGGTGGTGGCGGCCGACGAGGGGATGATGCCGCAGACGCTGGAGCACCTCGCGGTGCTCGAGCATCTGGCCGTCGCGGCCGCGATCCCGGTGGTGACCAAGGCCGACCTGGTCGAGCCCGACTGGCTCGAGCTGGTCCTGCTCGAGGTGGCCGAGCGCCTGGCCGCGTCGAGCCTCGCGTTCGAGCCGCCGCTGGCGACCTCGGCCCGCACCGGGCTGGGCCTGGACCAGCTCCGGAGCCGGCTGGCCGAGCGGGCGGGCGGGTTGGCGCCCCGGCGCGGCGCCGATCTCTTCCGGCTGCCGGTGGACCGCTCGTTCTCGCTGCCCGGCATCGGTACCGTCGTCACCGGCACCGCCTGGTCCGGCCGGCTCCGCGTGGGCGACGCCGTCACCCTGCTGCCTTCCGGACGTCAGGGCCGGGTCCGTTCGATCGAGAGCTACGGCCGCTCGATGGAGCAAAGCGAGCCTGGCGCCCGCACGGCGGTCGGGCTCGCGGGGCTGAGCCGGGAGGACGCCCACCGCGGCACCTGGCTGGTGGAGTCGGACAGCCACTGGCCGGCATCGGCGGTGCTGGACGTGGAGCTGGCCCTGCAGCCGGACGCGCCACGCGCGCTCGTGGCCCGGAGCCGGGTCCGGGTCCACCTGGGCACGGCCGAGGTCATGGCGCGGGTCCAGCCCCGGGCACCGATCGAGCCCGGCGGCCACGGCCTTGCCCGGCTGGTGCTGGAGCAGCCGATGGTGGCCCGCGGCGGCGACCGGTTCGTGATCCGTAGCTACAGCCCGGTCACCACCATAGGCGGTGGCAGAGTTCTCGACCCCGAGCCGCCCCGCCGGCGGGCTGTCTGGCCCGCGTCGCTGGCCGCGGACGCACCGGCCGAGCGCCTCGGCGCCCTGCTGGAGCGCCGGCCCGCCGGCATCGCCTCGGCGGCGCTGCCGGTGCTGCTGGGTCTGGCCCCC
>JBBRGH010000626.1:0-1992 GCA_038240915.1 Gemmatimonadales bacterium
TCTGATGGTGCCCGGGCAGACGCCGGCGGGCATCGCCGCCGGCATTCTCGAACGGCTCCCGCCGCTGCTCCGCCGCGTGCGTCCCGACGTGGTCCTGGTCCAGGGCGACACGACCACGACGTTCGCCGCCGCCCTGGCCGCCTTCCTGGAGCGCATCCCGACGGGCCACGTGGAGGCCGGACTCCGGACCGGCGATCGCTGGCAGCCGTTTCCCGAAGAGATGAACCGGGTGCTGACCACCCGGATTGCCGCGCTGCACTTCGCGCCCACGCCGGCGGCGCGCGACGCCCTGGTGGGGGAGGGAATACCCTCCGCGGACGTCTACCTCACCGGGAACACCGTCATCGACGCCCTGCTGCAGACCGTGCATCCCGACTACCGGTTCCGGACACCGGCGCTCGCGGCGCTGGATCCGCACCGGCGGGTCGTCCTGGTGACGACGCATCGGCGCGAGAGCTTCGGGGCGCCGCTCCGCTCGACCTGCGCCGCGATTCGTGAGCTGGCCAGCCGGTTCCCGGAGCTCCAGTTCGTGCTGCCCGTCCACCCGAACCCCGAGGTCAAGCGGACGGTCGAGTCGCTGCTGTGCGATCTGCCCGGCATGCACCTCATCGCGCCGGTGGACTACCAGGAGTTCGTGCACCTGATGTCGCGGGCCGACCTGGTGCTGACCGACAGCGGCGGGGTTCAGGAGGAAGCGCCGTCGCTGGGGAAGCCGGTGCTGGTCCTCCGCGAAGTGACCGAGCGCCCGGAAGGTGTGCAGGCCGGCACGGCGATGGTTGTGGGCACCAACTCCGACCGGATCGTGTCCGCCGCCAGCGAGTTGCTGACGTCGCCCGAGGCGTACGGGCGCATGGCGAACGCGGTGAACCCGTACGGCGATGGACACGCCAGCGAGCGGATCCTGGCCACGCTGGCCGAGCGCCTGGGATGAAGCTGCTGGTGACGGGGGGCACGGGCTTCATCGGCTCACACCTCGCCGAGGAGGGCCGGCGCCGCGGCGCGCAGGTGGTGGTCCTCGGCCTGACCGACCGGCCGGAGGAGCGGGCCAACGCCGAGATGCTGGTGCGCCAGGGCGTGGCGATCGTGCCGGGCAGCATCACCGATGGCGAGCTGTGTGAGCAGGCGATGCGCGGCGTCACGCACGTGTTCCATCTCGCCGTCGCGATGCGCGAAGGCGGCAAGGACGACGAGTTCTTCGAGGCGGTAAACCTCGAGGGTACGCGCTGCCTGCTGGAGGCGGCGTCGGCGGGGCGGGTCGAGCGCTTCGTCTACTGCGGCACGATCGGGATCTACGGCCACCGCGCGCCCGGGATCACGAGCGAGGACTCTCCGCTCCGCCCGGGGAACATCTACGAGCGCACGAAGGTCGCAGCCGAAGCGCTGGTGCGGAAGCTGACGCCGACGCTGGACGTGCCGTACACGGTCATCCGGCCCGCCGACGTCTACGGGCCGCGCGACCAACGGCTGCTCAAGCTGTTCCGCGGCGTGAACGCGGGGCGGTTTCCGCTGTTCGGCGACGGCGCGGGCCGCCGACACATGGTATACGTGGACGACGTCGTCTCGGCGTTCTTCGCTGCCTGCGAGCGGCCCGCCGCCGTGGGCGAGGCGATGATCGTGGCCGGACCGGCTCCGTGCACCCTGCGCGAGCTGATCGAAGAGGTTCGCCGGGCAACGGGGAGCCCCCGCTTCGGCCGGCGACTGCCGCTCGCGCCGATGCTGGCCACGGCCGCGGTGGTGGAGGACGTCTGCCAGGCCCTTCACCTGGACCCGCCGATCTACCGCCGCCGCATGGACTTTTTCACCTCCGATTCGGCGTTCGACACCTCGCAGGCGCGGCGCCTCCTCGACTGGACGCCGCGCGTTTCCCTCGATGAGGGTGTGCGCCGGACCTACGAGGACTACCGGCGGTCGGGGGCGTTGGGCTGAGAGGTCGCTAGATTGGTCGCTCGGGATGACAGCGGCTCTGGTGAAAGCCGCGCTGGTGGTGCCCCG
>JBBRGH010000627.1:0-1992 GCA_038240915.1 Gemmatimonadales bacterium
ATCTTCACACGGCCCGCCTTCAGGTCCCGCTTGAGCCGCGCCCGCCGGGTGCGGATCTCATTGGCCCGCTTGAGCGCCTCCATCCGCTGGGTCAGCGACCGCTCGGGCGCCAGGCCCGCATGCTGCTTGGTCGCGGGCGGATTGGGAGCGGCCGGCATGGGCGGCGACGATACACAAAATCGACCTACCGTCGAGCCCACAAACGCAAAAAATCCGCGAATTCATCTAGACCTCGACCTGAGCTTGAGCCGGGTTCCGGTTGCTTGAGCGTTTTATCTTGCTTTGCAGGCTTTTTTTGTGCGTCTCGTCTAAAGCCGCCCCAGAAGTTCCCGCACGTTACGGGAAAACGGCCTGCTCTCTTCCCCGATTTGGGGGAAGCGCACGCGAAGCCTGCAGCTCGGCACCGATCCGGCGGCCCGCGGCCGGGTCCCGGAAGCTCTCGGTGCCGACCGCGACGCAATGTGCACCCGCCGCCAGGAAGTCGGCGGCGTGGCGGCCGGAGGAGATGCCGCCCATGCCGATCACGGGGATCGCGACACGCATCGAGACGGCGTGCACCTGCTCGAGCGCGATCGCCCGGACCGCCGGGCCGGAGACCCCGCCGCTGCCGCCGCCGAGCCAGGGCCGCCGCGTTGCGGGATCGAGCGCCATCCCCTTCAGGGTGTTGATCAGCGACACGGCGTCGGCCCCGGCATCCTCCGCGGCCGCCGCCACCGCGGCTGGATCGGTGGCGTTGGGGGTGAGCTTCACGATCAGCGGCTTGTCGCTGAGCGGGCGCAGCCGCTCCACGGCGCGGGCGGTCTCGGCGGGATCCGCGCCCATGATCAGCCCGGTCTCGACGTTCGGGCAGGACACGTTCAGCTCCAGCATCGCCACCTCGTCGCGCCGGGCGACCCGCTCCACCAGCGTGGCCAGCTCGTCGCGGCTGAAGCCCATCACGGAGACCACCAGCGGCACCGGCAGCTCGGCCAGCCGCGGCAGATCGCCCTGGAGGAAGCCCTCGAGCCCCTTGTTCGGCAGCCCGATCGAGTTGATCAGCCCGGCCGGCGTCTCCCACAGCCGCGGCGGCGGGTTGCCCTCGCGCGGCTCGAGCGTGATCGTCTTCGACACGAACGCGTCGAACGGGAAGCGCTCAACCAGCGCATCCCCGAAGGCCCGCCGCGCGGCAATCGCGTCAAACGTCCCTGAACCGTTGAGAACCGGTCCCGAAAGCGGAATGCCGCAAAGATCGAAGCCCTGTCGACTGTCGACTGTCGACTGTCCACTCAAAGAGCCGTCTCAAGCTGCTCGGCATCGAGCACCGGCCCATCCAGGCACAACCGCACGTAGCCAGATTTTGTAGGCACCACACACCCAAAGCACGCCCCGAACCCACACGCCATCCCCGACTCGAGCGCCAGCTGCGCCGGACAGCCGTGCGAGGCGCAGAGCAGCCGCACCGCCTCGAGCATCGGCGGCGGCCCGCAGGCGAGCACGGTGGCCTGCCCCTCCACGTCCTCGAGCTGCTCGCGCAGCAGCTCGGTGACGAGCGCGTGCCGGCCGGCGGACCCGTCGTCGGTGGCCACCTCCACCCCGCCCCGGAACACGCCGGCCGCCTCCGCGAACTCAGCCGAGCGAAAGCCCAGCAGGGCCTGCGGCCCCACCTCGCCGGGCGCCCCGGGCCCGGCCGCCCCGATCAGGTCGTCCTGGAGGCAGAGGATCGGCGCGCTGCCGATGCCGCCGCCCACCAGGAGCGGCGGGCAGCACTCGGCGGCCGGCCGGAAGCCGACCCCGAGCGGCCCCACGAGCGCCAGCCCCTCCCCCGGCTCGAGCCGCGCCAGGCGCTCGGTGCCCGGGCCGATCGCCTCCAGCAGGAACGACAGCTCGACCCCGTCCGGAGTGGGCTGCGCCCGCGCGTAGGAGAAGGCGCGCGGAAGGTAGGGGCGCTCGTCGCCTCCCCCGCCCCAGCCCTCGGCGGCGGCCAGCATGTAGAACTGCCCGGGCTGCGGATCC
>JBBRGH010000628.1:0-1991 GCA_038240915.1 Gemmatimonadales bacterium
AGTCGGGCCCGACCTTGAAGGTCTGGACAGCGTGGCCTCGGCGTTTCAGCGCGCCGACAAGCCCGAGCGCAACGGTCGTCTTGCCGGCGCCGGACCCGATACCGGCCACCACCAGGCGGGGGATCGAGGTCCTCTCGGGCATCCGCGGCGCCTCCGTGCACCGGACGCTGTCAACGCATGAAGGTGACGTGGACGAAAAGCGCCCCGGCGTGTGTCGCCGGCCGGCCGGTGGGCGGACGCTACCACCGGTGTGCACGGGTGTAAAGGCGAGCTGTGGCGCGCCTCAGACGATGAAGCGCCCGGTGGCGAACGTGTAGGTCTGGACCACCATCCACCCCGCCGACACAGCCAGCACGATCCGCGCGGTGTCCGGCCGCCGCCGCCACAGGTCGCCCGCAGCCAGGTAGAGGGGGACCAGGGCGATCTCGTAGCGCATCATCCCCTGCCAGTAGGTGAGCGAGGTGCCCAGCAGCCACACGCCGGCGGAGAAGACCGTCAGGGACGGGGCGAAGCGCCGCGGGTTGAGCGCGAAATACCCGAGCGCCAACAGGCCCGCGAGGCCCCATACGACATCCGACACGAAGTAGAAGGTGTAGCTCGACGGACCGTCGCCCAGGGCTGTGCGCAGGGTGGTCAGGAAGCCCGACACCGGCGTGGCGAAGTGACGGCCGCCGTACGACGCCGACTCCTGGACCGTCGTGTAGGCGAAGAAATCGCCGGTGTAGTGCCAGGCATACAGGCAGAAGACCAGCACCGGCGCGGCCGCGAGCGTGATGCCGGCCACCGCCCAACCCGGCCGGCCCCGCCGCCGCCACAGGTGGTCGATGATCAGGATGGGGATCATCACCAGGCCGGTCACCCGCATGACGATGGCGACTCCGGCGGCGAAACAGGCGTGGGTGTTGTCGCCGCGGCGCATGTAGTACAGCGAGGCGATGACCGCGCCCATGAAGACGCTGTCGGTGTAGACCAGGCTCAGGAACACGGCATCGGGGAAGAACGCCAGCGCCCAGCAGGCGAAGCGCGCCCCTCCCTCGTCGCCGTGGCTCTCCAGCAGGACCAGGCGGGCGAGGTAGTAGAGCGCGATGAACTCGCCGATGAAGCTGACCACGATGCCCGTCGAGGTGGCGTCGCGGAAGATGAACATCCCCGCCCGGAGCAGGATGGGGAGCCCCGGGAAGAAGCCCCAGAGGTGCCCGGCGTGACCTGAAACCAGGTCGATCGGGCCTGCCGGGTAGCCGTGCTGGGCGATGTCGAGGTAGTTGGCACCGTCCCAGAAGCCGAACGGACGGACGAAGTCCGCCAAGGATGGGTGACCGGGGACGTTGCTGCTGCTCCACACCACCAGCACCACCACCAGGAAGGTGACCAGCTTGGCCGCCACGAACGGAGTCACCGACGCGCGCACCGCCGGTGAAGCAGCGATGGCGGCGCGCACCCCGGCCGCCCGGGTCTCGAGGGCCGCTGCGGCCGACGCGAGCGAGGCCATCGCGCGGCAGTGTAGACGGCGCCGGCTGGCTGCCGGCGCACGCCGTCAACCCGCCGCGGGCTGCGCTCCGGGGGGTTGGGTCGACACCGCGACGCGGGGGATCGGTGTTCCCGACACCTCGAGGATGGGCGCCGGGCGCGCCGGCCGGATGTCGCGTAGCCGCGCCCTCACCCGCACCTGGCCCTGCCATTCGTCGCGTTCGAGGGCGACGCAGGCGTCGACGCGGCGCCCCCGGGGCAGATGCGCAGCCAGCTGCGGCTTGAAGAAGGCGATCGCCTCCACCAGGCCGACCTCGTCGCTGAGCGCCATGCGCAGGTGCTGCGCCTCGGCGCCGAACGTGGTCGTGGACAGAACCGTGCAGTCGCGCAGGGCCAGGACCGGCGAGGCGTTGCCCATCCCGCACGGCTCGAGGCCGTCGAGCATCTCGCAGGTGGCGGGGATGCACTCGGCGCTCGTGATATCGCCATCGATGGCCACAACACGCTCACGCGGGCTGTCGCCG
>JBBRGH010000629.1:0-1987 GCA_038240915.1 Gemmatimonadales bacterium
GGATGATCTGCTTGTTCTGGGCGATCTCGTTCATCACCGCCTTGAGCCGCTCCTCGAACTGGCCGCGGTACTTGGTGCCGGCGATGACCGCCGCCATGTCGAGCGAGAGCACGCGGTGGTCGCGCAGCACGTCCGGGCAGAGGGCGTTGGCGATCAGCAGGGCGAGGCCCTCCACGATCGCGGTCTTGCCCACGCCCGGCTCGCCGATCAGCACCGGATTGTTCTTCTTCCGGCGCGCCAGGATCTCCATGACCCGCTCGATCTCCTTGGCCCGCCCGATCGTGGGATCGAGCTGGCCTTCGGCCGCGAGCTGGGTGAGGTCGCGGCAGAAGTGGTCGAGCGCCGGGGTCTTGGACTTCTTCTCCGACTTGGGCGCCGAGCTGGGCTGGCTGCCGCTGGTGCCGCCGGCCGAAGCCTGGGGCATATCGCTTCCGAGCAGCCGGAGGGTCTCCGCCCGGCTCTGCTCGAGGTTGACGCCGGCGTCGGTCAGGACCTGGGCCGCGATGCCCTTCTCCTCCCGCAGCAGGCCGAGCAGGAGGTGCTCGGTGCCGACGTAGGAGTGATTGAGCTCGCGGGCCTCGGTCATGGCCAGCTCGAGCACCTTTTTGGCGCGCGAGGTGTAGGGAAGATCGGGTCCCGCCGCGGCGGCCGCCTTTCCCTTCTTGACCGTCTCCTCGATCTTCTGCTGGATGTCCTCGAGGTCGACGTTCAGGTTGGTTAGTACCGCTGCCGCCACCCCTTCGCCCTCACGAATGAGGCCGAGGAGGATGTGCTCGGTACCGACGTATTCGTGGTGGAGACGGGCCGCCTCTTCGCGGGCCATCTGCAGGACTTTCCGGACACGGTCAGTAAAGTTGTAGCCGTTCATCGCGGTACCCTACGTTGCTCCGAAGGCCGTCGTCGCGGCTCATCCACGGCGACCTACTTCGGATTCCAACACTTTTCGCACGAACCGTGCCCGCCGCAATGGCAGGTCGGCATCATCGGGAGCTACGCCTTCAGCAACCGCCAGGTGGGCCGGCTGCGTGTAGATCAGCAATTTGTTGAGCGTGTACATGGCGACGTCGGGGATCAGGCCCACCCCCACCCCGAGCCGGACCGGACTCAGCAGATTCATCGCTTCCTCGAAGGAGAGCGATCGCGCGTAGCGGAGGAGACCGTACGCCCGCCACACCTTGTCCTCGATGACGGTGGCGGCGTCGCGCAGGAGCACCTGGCGCGCCTGCTCCTCGTAGTCCATCACCTGGCGGACCATCTTGCCCAGGTGGTCCAGCAGCTCCCGCTCGGAGCTGCCCAGCGTGGTCTGATTCGACAGCTGGAAGAACTGGCCCACCACTTCGCTGCCCTCGCCGTACAGTCCGCGATGGGTCAATCCGACCTGGGCCAGCCCATGCAGAACCTTGTTGATTTCCTTGGTGAGCACGAGCCCGGGCAGGTGGATCAGGACGGAGGCGCGGAGCCCGGTCCCGACGTTGGTCGGGCAAGAAGTAAGATAACCGAATTCCGAGTGAAATGCGAAAGCAAGTCGTTGTCCCAATTCGGCGTCCAGCCGGTCCACCTGGGCGTAGGTCTCGGCCAATGCGAAGCCCGAGTGGAGCCCCTGAATTCGAAGGTGATCCTCCTCGTTGAGCATCACGCCGATCAGCTCCTGCACCAGCACCGAGGCGCCCGAGCGGACCCGCCCGTCCGGATCGAGCCCTGCCAGCTCCTTGCTCACCAGGTGCCGTTCGTGGAGCAGCTGCCGGTCGAGCCGGTCCAGCCGGTCGAGCCGGAACCGCGTCGCCCGGCGAAGGAGCACCGAATCCCGGGCGGCGCCCTCGACGGCGCCCAGAATCTGCTCCCGCTCCGTCTCCGAGTTCCGGCCCTGGAAGACGTGCCCCGCCAGATTCCGGGCCAGCCGGATCCGGGTGGACAGCACCAAGTGGCTGGCCGGACCGCTGGCGTCGAGCCAGCCGACCCCCCCGTCCGCCAGCAGGCTCAGGTCGAT
>JBBRGH010000630.1:0-1983 GCA_038240915.1 Gemmatimonadales bacterium
CGCGCCGGAGGATGCGGAGGCCACCGCCGAGACCCTGCTCGTGAGCGACCGGGGCCGCGGCGGCGACATCGGCTCGGCCGACGCGCTCCACGACCTGCTCGTCCACCACCTCGACCTGCTCCGCTTTCTGATGGATCGAGAGTTCGCCACGATGACCGCTCAACAGGACGCGGGCGGGCTCCTGACGCTGGCGATGACGTTTCAGGGCGGTGGGACGGCGGCCTGCCGCGCCAGGTTCGGGGAGGAAGCCGAGGAGACGGTCTCCGTCACGACCGGTGGCGAACGCTTCGTGATCCGGGCGGGGTCTGACCGGCACTCGCCTCCGGATGGCCGGGTCCGTCGGATATGGGATGCGGCCGACGCGATCCGTCGACGGATGCGCGGGCGCCAGGACAGCCTGATCGAGTCCTACGAGCGGCAGCTCCGCGCCTTCATCGCAGTGGTCAGGGGAGAGGCGCCGGCCAATCCGAGCACGATCGATGGGGTCGCCGCCGTCCAGGCAGTGGAAGCCGCCCGGATTTCCCTGGCCAATGGCGGCAACGAGATCGTAGTGCCGGCCGCGCCCTCAGCCTGACCACCGAGTCAGTTTCTCCGGGTCACGGCCCTATAGATAGAGGAAGGCCGGGTGGTCGCGACCCGTGATCCCCGCGATGACGCGCTCGTAGACCTTCGGCCCGCTCTGGCTGTTCGTGAACGCCACGACGGCCCGGCCGCCTGTGCAGTCTGCGATGACGAAATTGCGAAAGCTGTTGTTGGCGCCCCAGTGCCACAGCACCTGCCCGTACTCGTCCCGTTGAATGCCCCAGCCAAGCCCCCAGAACAGCGCCTCATTCAGCTCGATCTGCGGCGTGACCATCGCCTCGAACGTGGCCGGCGCGAGCTCCAGTGGGGACGCCGGCGGGCGCGCCACGAGGCGCTCGAGGAACCGGCAGTAGTCGGGCACGGTGGTGAGGAACGAGCCCGCGACGCTGGGGATCATGTACAGTGGCACCACCGGCCAGGCCGGATTGATGAGCGGGACCGCCCGGGACGATTCCTCATAGGTCCAGTCGATCGTCGCCTTGCCCCACTTCTCGGCGAGGCCCTCCGCCGTTCGACCGATGGCCCCGTACACATCCACTTCCTGCCCGTGCTCGTCTCGGCCCGCTGCCTTCCGGGGCCCGAAGTCGTCCCGCCAGACATAGCTGCTGTGCCGCATGCCGAGCGGCTCGAGGATCCGATCCTGCATGTAGCGAGCGATGGGCACACCCGTCACCTTCTCCACCACCCGTTGCAGGTAGAAGAAGGCCTCGCCCGAGTAGCTGAACTGAGTGCCGGGCTCCGTCGCCGGCAACAGCGGACCCGGCGCGTCGCGCCAGTTGGGCAATCCGGTCGTGTGGCTGAGCACGTGTCTGGGCGTGACCCGGCGCATGCGCGGGTTGTCGGCGTCCGGGATGGGCAGGTAGGCGTACAGCGGGCGGTCCAGATCGATCTGCCCCGCGTCCACCAGCCGGAGCACCGCGTAGGCGAACAACGGTTTGCCCAGCGAGACCGCCTCGAACACCGTGTCCGCGGTGACCGCGGCGCGCGGCTCGAGCGCGGCCCTCCCGAAACCGCGGGTCCAGACCCGGCCCTCCTCGACGACCCCCAGACCGAGGCCGGGAACTTCGGCGAGCTGGAGCAGGCGCGGCAGGGACTGCAGCAGGCGGGAGGTCGGCAGCCAGCTCGGCGCGATCGGCAGGGCCTTCCGCCGCAGGGTGGCCTGGATGGAGGACGCCGAACGCGGATAGATCAACGCGAGGAGCGCGGTCGCGGTGCTCGCGACGAACCGCCGTCGATCCACTGGCGCCAATGACATTGATCGAGCACCTCGCATCGTCGGCCGCACCACCGTCCCCATGATCCCCTACGCGGGGTCGGGTCGCCCGTTTCAGCGCTACAGAACGGAACAGGGCGCTCGGCCGCGCCCGATCGTTCATCTGATGCTCGCTTTCGCAGAAGAGT
>JBBRGH010000631.1:0-1981 GCA_038240915.1 Gemmatimonadales bacterium
GGTCGGACACTGGAACGCGGCGGGCCATCGCGCGGCGGGTGAGCGCATTGCGGCGTGGCTTGCCACCGAGCTGACACGGGACTCGGCGGCGGGTGCGCCCTGACGCGGGCGGGTCCCTGGGGAAGATCTTCTGCGGGAGAGGCTCGAGCAGAGGACTCTCGCCGGCACCACCTCAACCCATCAAAAAATAGTATAGATGAACGGCGCGAGCACCGAGCCCTGGGCGAACACCAGGAGCGCCCCCACCAGCAGCAGAACCAGGACGATCGGAAGCAGCCACCACTTCTTCCGCACCTTGAGGAAGGTCCACATCTCGCGCGCGATGCCGCCCCGACTCATACGCTCACCGCCTCAGAATTGATGGTCCATGTCGCCGCGCCGCGCGCCCTCCGGTCGGCTGTGCCAGTACGTGCCGGCGCCGCGTGGATGCGTCAGCGGCCGGTGGCCGAACAGCCGGACGAGGAAGCCCGCCGGGGTGAGCACGAGAAAGAAGATGATGCTCATGACGATGGGCGTGGTAACCTTGGAGATGGCCTTGGCCAGCCCCATCCAGCCGCGGTACACCGGGCCGAGGTGCGCCGGCGCAACGACCCCGCCGATCACGAGCAGGGCGCCGAACACTCCCGCGACCGTCGCCGCGGTCACGTGCGTGCGACGCCACATCAACGCCGCGAGCAGCAGGAACGCGCCGCCGACCAGCAGGCCGAACTTCCGGCCTTCCGCCGGGGTCAGTCGAGCTGGAACTCTGCCTTCCAATTCCCGCTCTCCTTCCATTCGGGCTGCCCCGGCTTGTCGAGCACGTAGGGGCCGAGCACCAGGTGGTCGAGGTGCGTCCGCATGAAGCAGCGGTACGCGTCGGCGGGCGAGCACACGATCGGCTCGCCGCGGACGTTGAAGGACGTGTTCACCAGCACCGCGCACCCGGTGAGGCACTCGAACTCGTGGATGAGGTCGTAGTAGTCCGGGTTCGTGTCCCGACTCACGGTCTGGATGCGGGCCGAGTAGTCGATGTGGGTGACGGCAGGCATGTCCGAGCGCGGGACGTTGAGCTTGTCGATGCCCCAGAGCGATTCCGCTGTCGTGTCCATCCGGATCTGGCGCGTTTCCTTGACCGGCGCCACCAGCAGCATGTAGGGCGAGTCACTGTCGAGCTCGAAGTACTCGTTGACCTTGTCCCGCAACACGCTCGGCGCGAATGGGCGGAAGCCTTCGCGGAATTTGATCTTGATGTTCATCTGGGCCTGCATGCGCGGGCTCCGGGGGTCGCCCAGGATGCTGCGGGCGCCGAGCGCGCGGGGACCGAACTCCATCCGGCCGTTGAACCAGCCGACCACCTTCTCCTCGGCGAGCAGCCGGGCCACGGTCTGGTGCAGCTCCTGGCGCTCGAGCTTCCGGAAGGGCGCGCCGACCGAGCGGAGATAGGCCTCGATCTCGGCGTCGGTGTACGACGGGCCGAGGTACGCGCCCTTCATGCCGTCCTGCCCGGGCGTGATGCGCCGCGGCTGCTTCCCGTGGCGATGCCAGGCGAGCTGGGCCACGCCGAGGGCGCCACCGGCGTCGCCGGCCGCGGGCTGGATCCAGAGCTCCTTGAACGGCCCCTCACGCAGCAATCGGCCGTTGCCCACACAGTTGAGTGCGACACCACCCGCCAGGCACATCCGGTGGAGCCGGGTCTCGCGGTGCACCGTACGCGCCATCCGCTGCATGACCTCCTCGCACACGACCTGGACCGAACGGGCCAGGTCCATCTCCCGCTGGGTCAGCTTGGACTCGGGCTTCCGCGGCGGTCCGCCGAACAGCCGGTCGAACGCGCTGTTCGTCATCGTGAGTCCGGACAGGTAGTTGAAGTAGCGCTGGTTGAGCGCGAACGAGCCGTCCTCCTTGAGTTCGACGAGCTCGCGGTAGATGAGGTCGACGTACTTGGGCTCGCCGTACGGGGCGAGGCCCATGACCTTGCATTCGCCCGAATTGACCTTGAAGC